>NZ_JBHYKM010000013.1:28350-53570 GCF_042741435.1 Streptomyces sp. NPDC058955
CCCCGGCGGGGGGGGGCGCGCGCGGGGGCGGCGCCCCCCCCCCCGGCCGCCGCCCCCCCCGACGGCGGTGCGCACGGCGACGTCCTGGATGTCGAGCACGGTCTGCTCGTGGGCGCGCGAGCGGCGGTCGCCGCCCGGCAGGTCGAGCATGCTCCGCAGGTCGTCGAGGTTGACCCGGCGCATCCGGCCCTCGGAACGCTCCTGCAGGGCGCGGGCGGCGGTCGTCTTGCCGGAGGCCGGCAGTCCGGTCATCACATGGACCACGGGCACGGTCAGTTCTCCTCGTCGGTGGTGAAGGGGTCGGCGGTCTCGGGACGGAGGCTACGCCACACGAACAGGTCGGTGGGACGGCCGTCGAGGCGCAGGAACATGGCCGAGCGCAGCGTCGGGTCCGCCAGCCCCTTCACGGCCCGGGCGAACGCGCCCCGGTCGCCGGCCAGCGGGGCGAGCCGCTGGTACGCCTCGTCGATGGCGCGCTCCCGGGCGGCGAACGCCTCCTCCAGGCCCGCGATGACGGACCGCACCCACGCGTCGAACTCGTCCGGCACCTGCTCCAGGAGCGCGTCCAGCGGACGCCCGCCGTGTGACCGGACGCCACCGAGCTCCGCGACGGACAGACCGAGCCCCTGCGCGAGCCGCTTGGCCGACGTACCGGCGAAACGCTGGATGCCGTGCCCGCGCCAGATGTCGCGCTCGGTGACCCCGGTGAGGACCTTGTGGAGCCGTACGTACTCCGTGAGCTTGGCCTTGGCGCGCACCCCGGACGCGAAGCGCAGCACGAAGCCCTCGGCGTCGGTGCCGGTGGCGGCGGCGCCGTCGGGCAGCGTGTTCGTCTCGGTCAGCTTGACGAGCGCTTCGAGCGGCATGGAAGGGTGCACGGTCACGACCGACCCGACGCCCTCCCACGCGCGGGCGGCCTTGGCGAGGCCGATCTCCGTGCCGTCGGCCCCGAACGCGGCGAGCAGCACGAGGTCCCGCCGGTCGCCGTAGTCCACGACGATCCGGTTCTGCGGGTAGACGATCTCCGTCAGGTACGTCACCCCGGGCACCAGCCGCGCGGTGTCGGCCGCGTCGAGCCGGCGCTGCGCCCAGGTCGCCTGGGCGCTGATGAAGGAGCCCTTGGACGCGACCCGCCAGCGCCCCTCGTAGTGGAAGACCAGACCGAGGCTCCCGTCGACCTTCTCGTACACCTCGAACGGCTCGTCGGGCAGCGCGGGCGCGTAGGGCCGACCGGACGCGTGCTCGGAGACGTTGAAGAACTTCGGCAGCGGAAGCGCGACCACCCGCCCCGTGCGGTCGTCGGCGACGAGACCGCGGCAGCGGGTCGTGACGCCGGTCCAGACGCCCTCGTACTGACAGCTGCGCGTGTACGTGTAGATGGACAGCGGCAGCTCCGGATGCGACTTGCGGGTCACATGCCCGGCTTCGATCGCGGCGGCCAGCTCCTGGGGCGGCAGCAGCGCGTCGAGAGTCAGGTACGCCTGGCTCATGGTTTCCCTCCCGTGTGCGAGGAGGCTCATTCTTCAGCGGGAGCGGCCGCTCCGACCAGCGAATTTGTCCGCGCCCGCGGTCCGGGACGGCCGGCCGTCAGTTCGGACCACCGGGCAGGAACTCGTAGAACGGGCCGTCGGGCGCCCGGTCGCGGACGCAGACGGTGACGTCCCTGCCCTTGAGGTAGGCGAGCAGCCACTCGCGGAAGGTCATTTCGTAGAGCGTCCACGCCGGACTGTCGAACTCCTGCACCACGACGCGCCACTTCGCCGAGTCGTCGTCGGGCACGCACAGGAAGACGGCCTCCCCGGTCACGCACGTCGCCACCGGGATGAGCTCGCCCGGCCCCGCGCCCACCGGGCTGGGCAGGTACTCCGCCATGTCCTCCTCGCGCCACATCTCCAGGTCGTCCCGGACATGGCGGTCGAGACTGTGCAGCAGGTGCCGGGCAGGGTGGAGGAGGTAGACGTGGTCGTTGAGGAGGATCGACCCGTAGGCGTCGACGATCGCCCGGAAGTCGTCGGGGAACCGCATCCCGAACTCCCGCTCCATCTCCTCCCACGGCCCCGGGTCCGTCCAGTTGAAGCGGGGCTCGCCCATCAGCTCCGCTATCTCCGCGACGACCGACTGCTCCATGAGGTACCCCCTCGACTCGAACGCTTGATCGCCACCCTGTCAGAGGTCCCGGACGATCTCCAATCGCCCGGCACGGAGCCCGGGTTGCGGGCCGCCCGGTGCGCCGCTCCGGGATCTCACGGGCGGGCGGAGGGCCCGTCCCGCGAGATCCCGGCGCCGGCCGCGCGCGCCTACGGGGCGGTGACGACCAAGGCGGCGTTGTGGCCGCCGAAGCCGACCGAGGTCGAGACGGCGGTACGGATCCGGGCCGCGCGTACGGTGGTCGGCACGTCCAGCGTGATGTCCTCGCCCACCTCCGCGAGGTTCGCGGTCGGGGGCACGGTCCCGTGCGCCACCGACAGCACCGTCAGCGCCGCCTCCACCGCGCCGGCGGCCCCCAGGAGATGTCCGGTGACCCCCTTCGTGGACGTGACCGGCGGCCGGTGCGGGAAGAGCGCGGCCAAGACCGACGCCTCCACCCGGTCGCCCAGCGGCGTGCCGGTGGCGTGCGCGTTCACCAGGTCGACGTCGGCCGGCTCGCGGCCCGCCTCGGCGAGCGCCTCCCGTACCGCCGCCCGCAGGCCCGCCCCGTCCGGCCTCGGCGCGACCACGTGGTGGGCGTCCGAGGCCGCCCCGTACCCGGAGATCAGCGCCCGCACCCCCGCCCCGCGCGCCGCCGCGTCCGCCGCCCGCTCCAGGACCAGGAAGCCCGCCCCCTCGCCCATGACGAAGCCGTCCCGGGCCGCGTCGAAGGGGCGCGAGGCGCCGGCCGGGTCGTGGAAGCGGTGCGACAGCGCCCGCAGCCGGTCGAAACCGGCCACGTAGAAGGGGGTCAGGCCGGCCTCCGCGCCGCCCGCGAGCACGACGTCGCACCGGCCGGCCGCCAGCAGGTCCAGGGCGACCCCGAGCGCGCTCGCGCCGGCCGCGCAGGCGGTGGCCACCGCGAGCGAGGGTCCGCGCAGGCCGAACTCGACGGCGAGCTGCCCCGCCACCCCGTTCGGCAGCGCCCCCGGCACCGCGAACGGCGACAGGTCCCGCGGCCCGCCGGTGCGCAGCACCGCCAGCTCCCGCTCGTACGTCTCCACGCCGCCCGCGCCCGTCCCGACGACCACGCCGGTCCGCACGCCGTCCCGGACCGCCTCCGTCAGGCCCGCGTCGGCGAGCGCCTCGCCCGCCGCGGACAGGGCGAACAGCGCGGCACGATCCGGGCGCCGGGCCACCGCACCCTTCGGCACCCGCGGCTCGGGGGCCCGGCAGGCCACGAACGGGACCCCGCCCGCGTCGCCGAGCACGGCGGTCGACTTCCCGGCGCGGACGGCCTCCCAGGTCGTGGCCCGGTCGGCGCCCGCCGGGGTGAAGAGCCCGATCCCGGTGACGGCGATCCCCGCACCCGTACCCCCGCGCCGGGCGCCCGCCGCCGTCATCACACCGTCTCCGAGGCGCGCGCGACCAGCCGCTCGATGGCGCCGACCGTCGTGGCCGCGTACAGCTCCTCCTCCTCGACGGGCACGCCCCGCTCCTTGCGCAGCACCAGCGCCAGCTCGGTCAGCAGGAGGGAGTCGAGACCGGCCTCCTCGCGGCCGGTCTCCCGGGTCAACCCGTTCGTGTCGAGGCCGAGTTCGGCGAACAGCTGGATGAGTTCCTCGAAGGTCATCAGGTCTCCTCGGTGGGAAGTGCGGGGCGGTGCCCGAGGGCAGCCGCGTGGTTGAGGCCGAGCAGCACGCACACGTCCGTCAGGAGCGGCACGTGGTACGCCAGCGGGCGCGGGCCCGCCTGATCGGGTCGGGAGTCGAAGCCGCCGTCCGGGCGCTGGCGCTCCAGCAGGTACCGGACGGCGCGCCGCGTGCGGTCCCCGGCCGAGGGGGTGCGGGCCAGCGCGATCAGCGCGTACGCCGTGCTGATCGGATCGGCCGGCTCCCCGGGCACATGGGCCCAGCCCCCGTCCGCCCGCTGGGTGGAGACGAGCCGGGCGACGGCCCGCGCCCGGGCGCGGGCCGAGGGGACGAGCGCGGGATGGTCGGGAGGGGCCGAGGCCCGGAAGGAGTCGAGGGCGAGGACGGTACGGAACAGCGCGTTGCTCTCGTTGAGGCTCCAGCTCCGCTCGTACGGCCCGCCCGCCGCCTCCCGGTCGAGCAGGAACCGCACGGCATCGGCGACCACCGGGCCCAGGCCGGGCCGGGGCGCGAGCGCGTGGACGGCGGCCGCCGTCATCGCCGGCTCGGAGTCCGTCCCCTTCTCGAAGGTGGGCAGGCCGCCGTCCGCACCCCTCCGGGCGAGCAGGTATCCCTCTCCGGACTCCACCGCCCGCCCGAGCACGGGCCGTTCGTCCCGCGCCCGGTGCGCCACCGTGCGGAGGAACTCCAGGCAGTACGCGGTGTCGTCGACATCGCTCTGCGCGACGGACCGGTCGAACCCCCAGCCGCCGTCGGGATTCTGTTGCCCCGTCAGGGCGTCGGCGAGCACCACCAACGTGTGCGCCGGGGCGCCCGCGCCGGCCAGCGCGAGCCCGCCGGTGGCCGTCGCGAAGACGTCCATGCCGGTGATGAAGGGCACCCCGCCGTCCGGGCGCAGCCAGCTCCGCACCTCTCCGGCTCGCGCGCGGACCGCCTCGGCGTACCGGGGGCCGTGCCGCAGCGCGAGCAGGGCCAGGAGCCGGGCGAGGTGGTTGGCGTACTGCGGCGGGCCCGGCCGCGCGCCGGACGCCAGCGTCCCCCAGTCCTCCTCCGTGACCAGGCCGGGGGTTTCGGCGTGGAAGCAGTGCAGGACCTTCAGTGCGGTCATCTCCGTGACGAGCCAGCGCTGTTGGCCGCGGACGTCGAAGGCCGTCGCGGGGTCGTCGAGGGGGGTGTGGGGGTGGGCGCCGAGCTCCGTCAGGACCGTCCGGAACATCAGCCGCTTGCGCCCGGCGGTGAAGTGGGGGAAGCCGTCGAGCAGCCGCTCCAGGGCGGCGGCGCCGTCCGTGTACTCGCCCAGCGCCGCGCGGGCCACGGCCTCCTGGAGCGGGTCCGGTGGCCCTTCGTCCAGTCCCGTCTTCAGCCGCCGGACCAGACGGTCCTGGGCTTCGGGGTCCACCCCCACCGCCGTGAGCAGGCGCAGGGCCAGGGCCGACTCCAGGAGACGGCTGTCGCAGGGGGCGCGGAGCAGCCCGTCGGGGGCGGCCGCCGTGGTCAGCCGGGCGGCCAGCCGCGCCCGGGCCCGGTCGAGCGCCCGGCCGTCGGGCCCGGGGGAGTCGCCGCGGACACCGGGGACGGCGAGGGAAGCACCGCTTAACGGCGGCGCGCAGAAGGTCATGTCGGTGAGTCCTCAGGGGGTCGGAGCGGGTCGGCGGTCAGAACGAGTGCGCGGTGTGGGCGAAGAGACGGCGGACCGCCTCCGCACCCGTCGGCACCAGGGGCGCGTAACGGTCGGTGAGCACGGTGGCCGGCGGGACGAAGCCGCACCAGGCGATCTCGCCCGGATCCGGCCGGGGCGAGCGGTCCGTCCGCCATTGATGGACCGTCAGAATGCTGGCGCCGTGCGGGTCGTCCACCCGGGAGCGGTACGCCTCGACGAGGCCGGACACCGCCTCGTAGCCGAGCTCCTCGCGCAGTTCGCGCAGCGCGGCCGTCCGGTACTCCTCCCCGGCGCGCACCGCGCCGCCGATCAGGACGTCGTGGTGCCCGGGGTAGGCGCGGGCCCGGGCGGAGCGCCGGTAGAGCAGGACCCGGCCCGCCGGGTCGGTGCAGACGGTCGCCGCGTACCGGCGCAACAGACCGTGCGGGGCCCGTCCCTCCCGGCAGCCCTGGGCGACCACCCGGTCGCCGAGGTCGACGAAGTCCACCCGTTCCCCGCCGTCGGGTCCGCGCGGTTCCGTCCGGGGGCTCATCCGCGCTCGCGGACGTGGGCGAGGAACGGGCCGTCCGGCCGGAGGTTGAGGCCGAAGACGGGCTCGCCCGCCGGTGCGGCCGCCTCGATCGCGAAGCGGGGGAGGAGCAGTCCGAGCAGCACCTCCATCTCGCGCATCGCGAAGCGGGTGCCGAGACACGCGCGCGGACCGATGCCGAAGGGGAGGTACGCGCCCGGCGGCGGCGGTGTCCGCGGCGGGAAGCGATCGGGCACGAACGCGTCCGGGTCGGGCCAGACTTCGGGGTCGCGGTGGGTCAGGTACGGGCAGACGAGGACGTCCGTGCCGGCCGGGATCCGCAGGCCGTCCAGCCACTCGTCGGCCTCGGCCTGCCGGGGGAGCAGCCACCCCGTCGGGTAGAGGCGCAGCGTCTCCGCGATCACGCCCTCGATGGCCGCCGGGTCGTCCGCCGCCCGCCGCGCCACCTCCGGATGACGGTCGAGCAGGACGAACACCCAGGTCAGCGTGCGCGCGCTGCTCTCGTAGCCGGCGACGAGCAGGGTCACCAGCTCGTCGCGGATCAGCCGGTCGTCGTAGCGGGGGTCGGTCTCCGCCGCGTCGAGCAGCCGGAAGAGGAGTCCGGTGCCGGCGGCCCCCGCCGTGTGGCGGGCGCGGGCGTCCGCGATGGCCCGGTGCATCCGCGCGTCGAGCGCGGCGAGCGCCGCCGCGGCCGGCGCCGGCAGTTCGGCGCCGCCACCGACGTCGGCGGGGAGCGCGGCCACGATCTCCTGCACGCCCGCCAGGTCGCGGTAGGTCGCCCTGTCGAGGGGGTGGTCGGTGAGCGAGCGCCAGATGGTGTCCACCGTGAAGAACTGCGCGTCCTCGGCGAGGTCCGCCGGCTCCCCGGTGCGCGCCCGCGCCGCCCAGCGGTCCGCGATCGCCCGCGCCGCGCCCGCGATGTGGTGCTCCCAGCGCTGGATCCCGCGCCCGGTGAACGGGGCCTGCAGCAGCTTCCGTTGGGAGCGCCACTCCTCCCCGGCGGCGCTGATCATCCCGTTCCCGATGAGCGGACGGGCGCGATGGGTCCGCTTCACGAAGCGGTCGCCGCCGACCCCGAGGACCTGGTGGACGTGGCGCGGGTGGGTCACCAGGACCGCGTCCCGCCCGCCCCGCCGGAAGCCGGTGAGCCGGCCCGGGACCCAGGCGGTGCGCAGCAGGTCGACGAGCGGGGCACCGGAGGCCGTCCACGCGGCCACCACGGCGTCGTCGAGGAGGTCGGGGAGTCCCCCGACGGCCCGGGCCTCGGGTGACGGAGGTGCGGGGACGACGCCGAACGACGGTGAACTCACGTTGGGTGACTGCATGATGACGTATCGTAGCGGCCTGTGCGATCTTCAGTTTCTCAGCGGCGACCCGGCACCGTCCCCCTCGCCCTCCTCGACCGGCTCTCCCTCGACACGGCGGCGCTGCACCCCAGCGACACCGCCCTCCACCTCGGCGGATTCGTCACCCTGGAGGGGGCTCCACCGTCCCGGCAGCAGCTGGTGCGATGGCTCGCTCGGCGGGTGGAGGACCTGCCCGAACTCGCCTACCGGCTGGGCGGGAGCGCCCGCCGCCCCCACTGGGAGCCCGACCCCGCATTCGATCCCGCACGTCACCTGTACGAGCTACCCGGTTCACCCGATCCGGCGGCTGCCGTCGTCGAGGCCGTCGAACAACCCTTGCCCCGGGACCGGCCGTTGTGGGGAGTGTGGCTCGTCCGCCAGGCGGGCACCGGGTACGGGCTCTGCTACCGCGCCCACCACGCCTTCCAGGACGGGGCCGCCGCCGTCGCCACCCTGGAGCACCTCCTCGGCGACGAGCAGGCCCGGCCCGCGCGGGTCCGGGCGGGGCTCGCCCGACGCCGGCCGGTGCGCTGGCGCGCGGTCCTGCCCGAGTTCCGCCCGCCGGGCCGGAACACCTGGTGGACGGCGCTCGACACCCCGCCCTCCCACCGCCCCGCCGTCGCCCTCGCCGACACCGCGCTCACCCGGCTCCACACCCTCGGCCGCCGCCTCGGCACCACCGTCCCCCAGCTCTGCCTGGCGCTCATCGCCGACACCGTCCGCGCCTGGCACCCGGACGACTGGGCACCCGGCGGTCCGGGCCACGGGCGCGGACTGCGCACCGGCATGGGGATCGGCGTCCGGGACCCCCGGGAGCCGTACCCGCTCCTCGGCAACCGGGTCGCCGTCGCCGGCCTCGACCTGCCCTGCGGCGAACCGGACCCTGACCGGCGGCTCGACGCGCTCGGCCGGGCCGTCGACTACGGGCGCCTCGCCGCGCTCGCCGACGCCCAGGGAGCGGTGCTGCGCCGCCTCCCGTACCGGATCGGCAAGCTCTCCCTCGGCCGCGCCGTGGACGCCCGTTACACCCCGCTGATGGTCGCCGACCTGCGGATCCGCCGTCCCCTCGGCTTCGACGGAACGCCCGCCACCGCCGCGTACCCGCTCCCGGTACGGGTGCCCGGACAGCCGCTCTTCGTCGCCTGGGCCACCCACCGCCGACGCCTCCACACCACCTTCCTCGCCGACGCCGCCCTCCCGGACGCCGAACGGCTCCCGGAGCACTGGGAGACGGCCCTCACCGCCCTCGAACGGCTGGCCGAGGAGCGGGAATCGGAGGCGGCGGATCCCGCCGGCGCGAAGGCCGCCCGGTGAGCGCCCCCGCGCCCACCGCCTTCGGTGACGCCCCCGGTGCCTGGCCGCTCGTCGGACATCTCCCGCACCTCGCCGGACGGCCGCTCGCCTTCCTCGACTCCCTGCCCTCCCACGGCGACGTCGTCCGGGTCCGGCTCGGCAGGCGCACGATGCACGTCGTGCACGAGCCCGGGCTCGTGCGGCGGGTCCTCACCGACCGGCGCGTCTTCGACCGGGGCGGAGTGCTCTACGACAAGATCCGCGCCGTGCTCGGGAACGGCCTCGCCACCTGCCCGAACGCCGAGCACCTCTGGCAGCGGCGGGCCCTCCAGCCCGCCTTCCGACAGGCCCTCATGGAGCGGTACGCGGCGACCATGGCGGCCGAGACCGAGGCGCTCACCGCCCGCTGGCGGCCCGGCGAGGTCGTCGACCTCACCCGGGAGAGCTTCCGGCTCACCACCGCGGTCGCCGTCCGCACCCTCTTCTCCGCCGGGATCTCCGACCGGGCCGCCGAGGAGCTGCGGGCCGCCCTCGACGTCCTGATGGCCGGCGTCTACACCCGGGTCGTGGCACCCGCCGTCGACCTAGTACCCTCGCCCGCGCGCCGCCGCTACCGCCGCGCGCTGGCCGCCTGGCGCACCGGAGTCGCGGAGATCATCACCGCGTACCGGGCCGCCGGAACCGACCACGGCGACGCCCTGTCGCTGCTCCTGTCCGCCCGCGACGCCGACGGACGGCCCCTGACCGACACCGACCTGTGCGACCAGGTCGCCACCCTGGTCCTCGCCGGCGCCGAGACCACCTCGTCCACCCTCGCCTGGGCCCTGCGCCTGCTCGCCGACGATCCCGGGGCCACGGCCCGGCTGCACGCCGAGGCCGACACGGTCCTCGACGGGCGCCCGGCCCGCTACGCGGACCTGCCCGCGCTGCCCTTCACCGCCGACGTGATCCGCGAGGTCCTGCGGCTCTACCCGCCCGCCTGGGCGGTCACCCGCACCGCCGTCCACGAGACCGAGCTGGCGGGGCGACGGGTGCCCGCCGGAACCGTCGTCATGTGCTGTCTCTACCTGGTCCACCGGCGCGCCGGCCTCTTCCGGGACGCGGACCGCTTCGACCCCGCCCGCTGGACCGCCGACGAGGTCCCCCGTGACGCGTTCCTCCCCTTCGGCCTGGGGGCGACCAAGTGCATCGGGGACGTCTTCGGCATGACCGAGGCCACCCTCGCGCTCGCCTCCGTCGCCGCCCGCTGGCAGCTCACCCCCGCCACCGCCCGCCCGCCCCGGCCCGCGCCGCGGATCGTGCTCTCGCCGGGCCCGCTGCCGATGCGTCTCGCCGCCCGGCGCGGGACGTGACGCACGGCGGCGATCACACCGGGCGGGGCGTGGGGAAGTGGGGCAGGACGGTCTCGGCGAGTTCCTGCAGGACCTCGTCGACGGGCCGGATGTTCGGGCGGAGGTTGAAGGAGACGTGGGAGACGCCGAGGTCGGCCATCTCCTCCAGTCGGTGGCGGAGCGCGGTGGCGCCGGTGCTGAGACCGAGGCGGATGGGGCGCGCGGGTGCGGCCGCGTCCTCCTGGAGGTCCAGGACCATCGGCGTGAGGTAGGGCTTCGGGCCCGCGCCGGTGTCCGAGAGCTTGCGCCAGTCGCGGATCCTGAGGCGGAGCGCGCCGAGGTCGCGCGGATAGTTGAGGGACGCGTCGGCGTGTTCGGCGATCCACTCGGGGCTCTGCTGCGCGCCGCCCGCGACGGCGACGGGGATGCCGACCGGGTGGACCGGCCGGGGCAGCACCTGGAGCTGCATGGCGGAGGTCAGGCCGGCCCGGGGGAGTTCCAGCGGGCCGGAGCGCCAGGCGGCGCGCAGTGTCTCGACGCCGTCGCGGAACGCCGTTCCCCGGGCCTCGAAGTCGCGCCCGAACAGCGGGTACTCGACCGGGCGGTCGCCGCTGGCGAGCCCGAGGAGCATCCGCCCGTCGGACAGGACGTCGACGGTCGCGGCGGCCTTGGCCACCAGCAGCGGTTCGCGCAGCGGGAGCACCACCGCGCCGGTGGCGAGGACCGCCTGCCGGGTGACGGCGGCGAGGTGGCCGAGATGGGTGAACGTCTCGAAGACGGAGCCGGCGTCGCCGAAGCGCACCGGGTCGTACAGCGGCACGTCGCGCAGCCAGAGGGCGGCGAAGCCGAGCCGGTCGGCGAGCTGGGCGAGGCGGGTGTGCTCGGTCAGGTCGGGGACGCCGAAGGGCCGGCCGGCCGTCTCGCCGTCGCGGACGCGGGCGGGGGCCCAGTCGTTGTCGAGGGGGAGTTCGAGGCCGAGGGTGAGCCGGCCGTCGGCCGGGGCCAGGCGGGCGAGTGCGGGATGCGGGGATGCCACGGCGGGTCCTTCCGGGTGTGGGGGCGGGGCCCCGTCCGGGCGGTCTGCCCGTGACGGAGCCCCGTGGGGGTGTGCGCGTCAGTTGAGCTCGTCGGGGTGGGGGCCCGTGCGCAGGTCGCGGTCGAGCGCGGCGATGGCGCGCATCTCCTCGTCCGAGAGGGCGAAGTCGAGCACGTCGAAGTTCTCGCGGATGCGGTGGGGGGTGACGGACTTCGGGATGACGACGTTGCCGAGCTGCAGGTGCCAGCGGATGACGACCTGCGCCGGGGACTTGCCGTGGCGGTCGGCGACGGACGTGATCGCGGCCTCGTCCAGGACCGCGCCCTGGGCGAGCGGGCTCCACGCCTCCGTGGCGATCCCGTGCTCGGCGTGGAAGGAGCGCAGCTCGGCCTGCTGCAGGCCGGGGTGCAGCTCGATCTGGTTGACGGCCGGCGTCAGCTTGGCGCCGTCCAGCAGCCGCCGCAGGTGCGCGGGCTGGAAGTTGGAGACGCCGGCGGCACGGATGCGGCCCTCGTCGGCGAGGCGCTCCAGCGCGCGCCAGGAGTCGCGGTACAGGTCACGGGCCGGGGTGGGCCAGTGGATGAGGTAGAGGTCGACGTGGTCGAGCCCCAGCTTCGCCAGGCTGGCGTCGAAGGCGCGCAGGGTGGCGTCGTAGCCCTGGTCCGCGTTCCACAGCTTCGTGGTGACGAACAGCTCCTCGCGGGGCAGCCCGGAGGCGGCGAGCGCGCGGCCGACGCCGGCCTCGTTGCCGTAGATGGCGGCGGTGTCGATGGAGCGGTAGCCGGTCTCCAGGGCGGTGGTGACGGCGGCGGTCGTCGCGTCGTCGGAGACCTGGAAGACGCCGAAGCCGAGCTGGGGGATCTCGACGCCGTTGTTCAGCGTGACGGTGGGGACGGCGGGGGTGGCGGAGGCGGTCATGGTGTGCGGGTGCTCTTTCACTTGGTGCGCGGGGCGAGGGTGTAGCGGACGGTCTGGGCGCTGATGAGTCCGTCGCGGAAGACGAACGTGTCGACGCCGTCGAAGACTTGGTGGGTGGCGGTGGTGGCGGTCCACTCCAGGAGGAGGACGTCTCCGGCGAACCGCTCCGTGAGCCGCCAGTCGGCGTCGGGCAGGTCGGCGAGGAGATGGCCGATGCCCTGCTTCACGCCCTCGCGTCCGGTGAGGACGCCGTCGGGGGTGACGAAGACCGCGTCCTCGGCGTAGTTGAGGCTGATGGAGTCGAGGTCGCCGGTGCCCAGCCGCGTGCCGTGGTCGGCGAAGACTTCCCGCGGGGTGCGGTGCAGCGGGTGGGCGCCGGTCATCGGGCCAGCTCGGCGAGGGCGGCCGCGGCGAAGGAGTGGTCCTGCTCGGGGGCGCCGCCGCCGACGCCGATGGCGCCGACGAGGCGGCCGTCGCGGTGGACGGGGATGCCGCCGGCGATGAACAGCAGCGGCCGGTCGAGGGCGGTCGTCAGGCTGTGGAAGGGGCCGTCCGGCTTGACCAGGTCGACGAGGTCGGCGGTGGGGGCGTCGAGCTGGAGCGCCGTGTACGCCTTGCGGGTGCTGGTCTCGCCGGAGATCAGCACGGCGCGGTCGTCGCGGCGGAAGGCCAGCAGGTGGCCGCCGGCGTCCAGGACGGTGACGCTGACGGTGACCCCGGCGGCCTCGGCGGCACGGGCGGCGGTGGCGACCAGGATCTCGGCGTCGGCGGTGGTCAGCGGGGTGAGGGTGGCGGAGGTGGTGGGGGTGCTCATGGCGCCTTTCCTTGGGGGAGTGGTGTGGGGTGGGCCGGGGTGTGGGTCAGTGGTGTACGGGGGCCGGGGCGGCGGCGACGGACGCCTCGGCCGGCGTGGTCGCGGGGGCCCGGCGCTCCAGCGCGGCGGACCAGAAGGCGAGGCCGAGGGCGGCCGCGGCGAGGAGGGCGCCGACCCAGTTCGGCGAGGTGTAGCCGAAGCCGCCGGCGATCACGAGGCCGCCGAGCCAGGCGGCGAGGGCGTTGCCCAGGTTGAAGGCGCCGATGTTGACGGCCGACGCCAGGGTCGGGGCGCCGTGGGCCTGGTCGAGGACCCGCTTCTGCAGCGGGGGCACGGTGGCGAAGCCGAGCGCGCCGATGAGGAGGATCGCGATCGCGGCGAGGATCTTGTACTCGGCCAGGACCGTGAACAGCGCGAGGACGGCCGCGAGCCCGGCGAGGGTGACGTACAGCAGGGGCATCAGCGCGCGGTCGGCGTACCGGCCGCCGATCAGGTTGCCGAGGAACATGCCGACGCCGAAGAGGACCAGGAGCCAGGTGACGGCGCCGTCGGAGTAGCCGGCGACCTCGGTCATCATCGGCGCGATGTAGGTGATCGCGGCGAACACGCCGCCGAAACCGAGGACGGTCATCGCCATCGCGAGCAGCACCTGCGGGTTGCGGAAGGCACCCAGCTCGCCGCGCAGGCGGGCGCCCGCGGGGCGCGGCATGGCGGGCACCAGCTTGGCGATGCCGAGCAGACCGATCACGCCGAGGGCCGCGACGATCGCGAAGGTGGTGCGCCAGCCGACGGCCTGCCCGATGAAGGTGCCGAGCGGGACGCCGACGATGTTGGCGACGGTCAGGCCCGTGAACATGGTGGCGATCGCGCCGGCCTTCTTGTCCGGGGCGACGAGCCCGGCGGCGACGACGGAACCGATGCCGAAGAACGAGCCGTGGGCGAGCGAGGCGACGACCCGGCCGGTCAGCATCATCCCGAAGCTCGGCGCGACGGCGGAGACCAGGTTGCCGACCACGAACAGGCCCATCAGGACCATGAGCATCCGCTTGCGGCTCACCTTGTTGCCCAGGACGGTCAACAGGGGAGCGCCGACGACGACGCCGAGCGCGTAGCCGGTGACGAGGAGGCCGGCGGTGGGGATGGTGACCCCGTAGTCGGCGGCGATCTCGGGCAGCAGGCCCATGATCACGAATTCTGTGGTGCCGATGCCGAAGGCGCCGACGGCCAGGGCGAGGAGTGCGAGCGGCATGGTTCGCCCGTTCCCGGAATTGCTTGAACGATCCCTTTGCATGCTTTGACAATAGTTGCATGCGCGCCATACATGCAAGCGCGGGTATGGGTGGGGCGGTGGCGATCTTGGCATGTGCAGGCAGAGGGAAGGCCGGGAACCGGTCGCGGCGACGGCACGTCCGCCGAGGCACGAACCCGAGGTCGACCACCGACGCATCCTGCGGGCCGGGCGCGAGGTCTACGCCGCGCGGGGGGCTCCAGGCCACGCTCGGTGACGCCGGGCACCACGTGGGGCTCGAAGTCGGTGCCGTCCACCGGGCAGGACCGGAAGCACGAGACCCGAGCCGCCGAGACCAGGAATCCGGCCCGTGCGACGCGCCGGACGCGCGGACGGCCGTCGTGGTCATGCCCCGGCGGTGGGAGTGAGGCCGCAGCGGACGTCCACCACGCCCTCGACCACCCGTGCCAGACGCTCGGCAACCGGGATGAGCGTGCCGTCGCGAACGGCGCCGGTGAGGGAGACGACTCCGCCCTCGACGCGGACCTCGATCCGGTCCCGCGACAGGGGGAACAGATGGGCGACGACGTCGTGGCGGATCTCCGCCGCGATGTCCTCGTCCGGGCGGAGGAAGACCTTGAGGAGGTCGGAGCGGCTGACGATGCCCTGGATCATGCCGTCCGCGTCCACGACCGGCAGCCGTTTCACCCGGCGCGTGGCCATGAGACGCGCGGCCTGCGGCAGCGGGGCCGACGGCCCGATGGTGACGGCGGGCGTGCTCATGAGGTCCGCCGCCCGGTCGGAACCGGCCTTCGCGGTGGCGTCGCGCCGGCGCACCTGCTCGACCAGGCCCAGACGGTGGCCGTGGAACTCCTCCTTGAGGAGCAGGTCGGCCTCGGACACCACGCCGACGACCCGGCCCTCCCCCTCCAGGACGGGAAGCGCGGTCACCTTCCAGCGCTCCATGGCGGTGGCGATCTCCTTGAACGACGTGTCGGGCCGCACGGCGACGACCCTCTTCGTCATCACGTCGGAGACGGTGAACGGTCGGGAGGTCATGTCGGTCCCCTTCGGAGGACGGGAGTCGTGCGGAAGGACCCACGTCAGCGGATCAGTACGGCCTCGCCGGAGCGGGGCACGACGGCCGTCCAGCCCAGTTCGCGGTCGACGCGGTCGCGCAGCGGGTCCCCCTCAGGGGGCCTGCGCGGCGGCGCCGACGTGACGGGAACCGCGGCATGACGGCGATTCAGGCGAAGTCGAGCACCTCCGACGCGGGTCGCCGGGGCGTCGCCCGGCCCGTCGGTCCGTAACCCAGGCGGAACACCATGTGGACGTAACCGATCGCCGAGAGGGGATCCCGCGCGTCGAAACGGAGTTCCGGCCATTCGAGGGGCTGAGACATCAGGGAGGTGGCGAGCCCGTCGAGGGTGGCCTGGAGCAGGATCCGCTGCATCGCCTGTCCCGCCCTCAGCCATGCCTCGGGGGTGTCCTCCGCCGTTCCGAGCAGCACGATCTGCGGGTACCTCTCGAACCGCGCCGACGGACGGCCGGACACCCGGCCCGGTGCGCCGAAGTCCCTGACGGGGGCGGTCACGTCGTACTGCCGCGGTCCGAGGGCGTAGGCGGGGATGCCGTCGGCGCGGGCCGCTTCCCCGGACTCGCCGGTACGTGTCCAGGCGGCGATCTCCGCCCGTACGGCGTCATCGGCCGCCTCGAACAGCTCGGAGGCGTGGACGAGGCCCATGACGGTGTCGGTGTGCCAGTCGCCCGGGACGACCAGATGACAGCCCTCCACCCGGGCGGCGGCACCGAGACCGGCGAGCAGTTCGGCGGGTATCCGCTCCTCGGTGAAGGGGAACCGGCTGGTGTGCCGGCGGGACAGGGCGGGATACAGGAGGTCGAGACCGTCGTCGGCGTGCTCGGGACCGTCGAGACGGACGTCGGCGAGGTGCCAGGGGTCCGCGGGGGCAGGCAGCAGCCGGACGGCGGGGCGCAGGCCCCGGTGCACGGCGGCCACGCGCAGGCCGAACAGGGCCGCGCCGCAGCCGAGGTGAAGGGCACGGTGGTCGGGATCCTGCCGGGGCATGCCGCGGGACGGGTCGCCGTACAGCTCGACGGTGCCGGACGCCGCCCGGTGGACGAACCGCCAGGGCTGGGCGTTGTGCATGGACGGAGCCGTGACGGCGTCCTCGATCAGGGAGGTGACGAGCGGGCGGGGGAGAGCGGTGGGAGACACGATGCGTCCTGTCTGTGCGAGGGCGATCACTCGGAGAAGCGGTGGGCCGTCCGTGGGGACGGGGGAGGGAGAGGGGTGTCGTCGTCGCGGGCGGACAGCCGGTCCACTACGCTGACGACGCCCTCCACGCGCTCGGCGAGCCGCAGGAGCATCACGGTCTGGCTCCGCCGCCTGAGCCGGCCCTCGAGCGTGACGACGCCGTCCAGGACGTGGACGTCGACCGCGTCCGCGGGCAGCGCCATGGCGTCGGCGAGGAGTTCCTCGCGGATGCGGCGTCCGATCTCGGCGTCCGGGCGGAGGAAGACCCGCAGCAGATCGCGGCGGGTCACGATGCCCACCAGCCGTTCCTCCTCGTCGACCACGGGAAGCCGGGCCACACCGCGCCGCACCATCAGCCGGGCCGCGTCCGGCGCCGCCTCCTCGGCGTGCACGGTGACGGCCGGAGCCGTCATCACGCCCCGGGCGGTCGGCGACCTGCGGGTCAGCAGGTCGCTTCCGCAGACGACTCCGACGACGTGGTCGTCGTCGTCCACGACGGGCAGTCCGCCGATGTCGTGCTCGGCGAGCAGCCTCGCCACCTCCCGGAACGACGCGCCGGCGAGCGCGCTGACCACGTCGTCGGTCATCAGACGACCGACTTTCATGGGCTTCATCGCGGTCCTCCTCCTCGCGCCGTCGACGGCGGACCGGTCCCCTCGCCACCACCGTCCGCCACCACCGGGGCGACCGCGAGGGGCCGAACGGTCCACCCGCGGGCCCGACCGGACCCGGCCGCCGCCGCCCCGCCGTCACCCATGGGACCTTCGGCCCCGCCTCTGCCCCCACCGGCCCTCCGGGACGGCGGGAGCCGGATGCCAGGGTGGGGACAGTCGTCCCGCACCCCGCGAGGGAGCCGTCATGACCGGAACCCCAGGCCGTCGGAACCCCGGACGAACCGTCGTCGCCGACGCGGACGGGGCGCCCCACGGGCACGATTCCCCGGCGGGGCCCGCCGCGCCCCTCCTCCCGGGCGCCGTACTGGCGGCGGTCCGGGACGACGGCGACCTCGGCTGCGCACGGACGGCGGCCCACGAGGCCCTGCGGCGGCGGGTACCCCTGCGGCTGCTCCACGTGTGGCGGACGGCCCGTCCCACGGGCGCCGGGTCGATGCCCTGTGCCCGTGCCTGCGCGGCCGCCGAGGAGCACGCGCGGGTCCTCACCCGCATGGCAGGCCGTCTCCGTGACGAGTTCCCGGGACTGACGGTCGAGACCGAGGGCACGAAGCACCCCAGCGTCATCGGGGCACTCGTCGAAGCGAGCCGGGACGCCGGCCTCCTGGTCGCCGGTGGAGACCGGCCGTCCGGCCCCTCCGGCCCGGCGCCCGGCCGCACCGCCCTCACCCTGCTGAGACACGCCCACTGCCCGGTGGAGCTCGTTCCCCGGCACGGGCCCGGACACGGGAGCACCTCATGACCGCCACCGGCCACCACGAGATCGTCGTCGGCATCGACCCCGCCCGCGAAGGACGGCTGGCCCTGGCCTGGGCGGCCGACGAGGCCCACCGCCGACGGCTGGCGCTCCGGGTCGCCGCCGCCGTACCGCCGCCGCACGACCACCGGCGCGCCGGCGACACACCCGGCCACCAGGCACGGACCCGGCGCGCGGCGGACGCGCTGCGCGCCGCGGCGGACCGGGTCGCGGCCCGGCAGCCGGACGTGAGCGTCGGCACGACGCTCCTCGAAGGAGCCCCGGCGACCGTGATGGCCGGTCTGGCCCAGCGGGCGGCCATGGTGGTGCTCGGTTCCCGGCACCTCAGCCGTGCCGAGGAGTTCCTCAGCGCCGGCTCCCTCGTCGTGCCCGTCACCGCCCGGGCTCGCTGTCCCGTCGTCGTGGTGGGCGACGCGGAGCACATCACCCAGGACCCTCGGTACCTCGTCGCGGGCGTCGACGGCAGCGAGTCCTCCCGGGCCGCCCTCGCCCTCGCCTTCGAGGAGGCGGACCTCAGGCGCTGCGCCCTGCGGGCCATCGCGGTCTGGCAGCCGCCGGTCTTCACCCTCCGCACCGGAGACACCCTGTTCCACGCCGAACGCCGGCTCCTCTCGGAGGCCACCGCCGGATGGGCGCAGAAGTACCCCGACGTACGGCTCACCCACGAGGTGCTCGTCGGCTCGCCCGTCGAGCTGCTCGCCGACGCCGCCGAACACGCCCTGGCGGTCGTCGTCGGGCGCCGGGGTCGAGGCGGCTACAGCGGGATGCGCGTCGGCTCGGTCGTCCACGGCCTGCTGCACCGCGCCCACTGCCCCGTGATCACCGTTCCCGCGGGGTGAGCCGGGGCCGCGGGCGGCGGCCCCGGCGGAGGAGCCCGACGACGCTCCCGGACCACGGGCCCACGGGGCGCTCGGCAGGACCCGTCGGGCCATCCGGACTACCGTGAGACCGGGTACGGCGGATGCCGTCCGTTCCGGACGCGACCGGAGGTTCCGATGGGTGGGGAAGGCGCCGGGGCAGCCGACCACAGACTGCCGCGACTCCGGCTCGACGAACTGCTCGACGAACTCCAGGGACGCATCGACGAGGTGCGCGGCACCCGGGACCGGCTCACCGGGCTGCTCGAAGCGGTCATGTCCGTGGGCCGGGAGCTCGACCTTCCACATGTGCTGCGGGGGATCGTCGAGGCCGCCGTATCCCTGGTCGACGCCCGGTACGGGGCGCTGGGCGTCATCGGCGAGGACCGGCGGCTCTCCTCGTTCCTCCCCATCGGCATCGACGACGACGTCCACCGGCGGATCGGAGCCCTCCCGTCCGGACACGGCATCCTCGGGGAGCTCATCCGCCACCCGGAGCCGCTGCGCCTGTCCGAGCTGTCCGAGCACCCGGCCTCGTACGGCTTCCCGCCCCACCATCCCCCCATGCACTCGTTCCTCGGCGTTCCCATCCGGGTCCGCGACGAGGTGTTCGGGAACCTCTACCTCACCGAGAAGCGCGGCGGAGCCGACTTCGACGCCGAGGACGAGGCGGTCGTGACCACCCTGGCCGTCGCCGCGGGCATCGCCATCGAGAACGCCCGGCTGTACGAGGAGGGGCGCCGCCGGCAGCGCTGGCTCGCCGCGAGCTCCGACTTCACCAGCGCCCTGCTCTCCGGTACGGGGGAGGCCGAGGTCCTGGACGGCATGCTGGAGCAGGCGGTGGACATCGCCGGCGCCGACATGGGCGTCTTCTACCTGGTGGGCGCCGGCGGCGAACTGCGCGGTTCGCTGGCCCGCGGCGAAGGATGCGATCTCCACAGGGGAGTCGTCCTGCCGAGCAGCGAGGGCACGCTCGCCGCCGCCGCACTCGCGGAGAAGGACGGCCTGGTCACCGTGGCGGACGTCGAGAGCGACGAGCGGGTCACCGTGCAGCCCGAACGGTGGAAGGGCTTCGGTCCCGCGGTGGCGGTCACGGTGGGCACCAAGGAGCGGCTGAGCGGCGTACTGATCCTCACCCGGCGCCGCGGCCGGGCACCGTTCGTGAACTCGGAGACCGTCGCCCTCCCGGGATTCGCCGGCCAGGCCGCCCTCGCCCTCGAACTGGCGGACCGCCGCCGCGACGCGGAGCAGGTGGTCCTCCTGGAGGACCGGGACAGGATCGCCCGCGATCTCCACGACCTCGCGATCCAGCGCCTGTTCGCCACCGGGATGACCCTGCAGAGCGCCCGGCGCTTCGTCGAGCATCCGGAGGCGGCGGCCCGGCTCACCCGGGCCATCGACGACCTCGACGCCACCATCAAGATCATCCGATCGTCCATCTTCGGCCTGCGGGAACACGACACCCCCGGCACCGCTCCGAAACTCAGGAGCCGTGTCGTCACCGCGGTCGACGCGGCCGCGGCCACCCTGGGGTTCGCCCCCGCGCTTCGGATGGAGGGCCTGCTCGACACGGACGTGCCGGCCGGGACGGCCGACGACGTCGTCGCGGTCGTCGGGGAGGCGCTCACCAACGTGGCCCGGCACGCGGACGCCCACCGGGTCGAGGTCGCCGTCCGCGCGGAGCGGGGCGTCCTCGGCGTGACCGTGCGCGACGACGGGGTCGGCATCCCACCGGACCGGACCGACGGAGGGCTGCGCAACCTGTCCGAACGGGCCGAGCGCCGGGGCGGTGCGCTGTCCGTCCGGCCCCACGCGGGACCGGGCGGCGGAACACTGCTCGAATGGCGCGTTCCCCTCCCGGCGGACGACGAGGAAGGCCGCTAACCCTTCTCGGGACCGTGCTCGTGGGCCTGCGCGGCGAGCACGGCGGCCTGCACCCGCCGCTCGACCCCCAGCTTCCCGAGCAACCGCGAGATGTGGTTCTTGACCGTCTTCTCCGACAGATAGAGCCGTTTGGCGATCTGCCGGTTGGTGAGCCCCTCGCCGATCAGCTCCAGCACGGACCGCTCGCGCTCGGAGAGCGCCGCCAGCCGCTCGTCCTCGGGCGGCCGGGCCGCCTCCGGATCCCGGAGCGAGCGCATCAGCCGGGCGGTGGTGGCCGGATCGAGCATCGACTGTCCCGTCGCCACGGTGCGTACCGCCGACACCAGGTCGGAGCCCTTGATCTGCTTGAGGACGTACCCCGCCGCCCCCGCCATGATCGCGTCGAGCAGCGCGTCCTCGTCGTCGAAGGAGGTCAGCATCAGGCACGCGAGCCCGGGCATCCGCGACCGCAGCTCCCGGCAGACGGCGATCCCGTCCCCGTCGGGCAGCCGGACGTCCAGCACGGCCACGTCCGGGCGCAGAGCGGGCCCTCGGGCCAGAGCCTGTTCCGCCGTCGACGCCTCGCCGACCACCCGCAGGTCGGGCTCGTCGTCGATCAGGTCGCGCAGTCCCCGGCGTACGACCTCGTGGTCGTCCACGAGGAAGACCCGGGTGGGTGCCCCGGCGGCCGGAAGCTCGGTCATGGCGACCCCTGTGCTCGATGGGTACGGACCCGCCCCCACAAGGATTGTCCGTCATGGGGCGAGGTCGTGGGCGTCCCCGGAGGCGTCGCCCGGGCCGGCGAGCTCCATCCGCACGTCCACGACCCCCTCGACGGCACGGGCGGCACGCGCGAGCAGCGGCACCAGGGCGCGGTCGGAGAGTGTGCCCCGCAAGGTCGCGACTCCCTCCGCCACGGTCACGTCCAGCCCCGTGAGCGCCCCGCCCCCGAGCACCGAACGGCGGATCTCCGCCTCGATCTCGTCGTCCTCGCGCAGGAACACCTTGAGCAGGTCGCTCCGGCTGACGACCCCCTCCAGCAGCCCGACCCCGTTCACCACCGGAAGCCGCTTCACCCTCCGCAGGGCCATGATCCGCGCCGCCTCCGCGAGGGACGCGTCCGCGTGCACGGTCACGGCCGGGCTCGACATGAGGTCCCCGGCCCGCACCGCCCCGGCCTTCGCCGCGTCGCCGAACCGCGCAGGCTCCGGATCCGTGCCCCGGAACGCCTCCTTCGCCAGCAGATCCGCCTCCGAGACGACCCCCACCACACGCCCCTCCCCCTCCAGCACGGGCAGGGCGCTCACCGACCACTGGTCCATGAGCGCGACGATCTCCTTGTACGACGCGTCACGGCCGATCGCCACGACGGTGTGGGTCATGACATCACTGACGGAGTAGCGCGAAGGCGGTGCGGAGCGCATCGGAAGCCTCCTCCATGGTGTCCCCTCCCGGCTTCCGCCGGTGCCGGCGATCCCGGAAGAGCCGATCGGCCCCTCGCGGTCGGCGCGCGGTGGTGCCAGCGTGGGGAGTGTCGTCCCGTACGCCCCAGGAGGAAGCATGGACAACGAGAACCTCGTCCGTCCCGAGGTGGGCGATCTGGTCGTCGGCGTCGACGGGTCTCCCTCGGCGCGGACCGCCGTGCTCTGGGCCGCGGAGGAGGCGCACTTCCGGTCGCGGCCCCTGCACCTCGTGCACGCCGCCGACACCGACCGGCGGGCCTACTGGAGCGACGCGGAGCGGATGCAGGAGATCCGGGAGGCCGGCCGCGACCTGCTGGCCGAGACCGCGGCCGCCGTCACGCGGCGCCATCCGGACCTCGTCGTCACCCGCACCCTGGGACGTCAGGAGCCGGTCGCCGGTCTCCGGGAGGCCGCCGGGGACGACAAGACGATCGTGGTCGGGCACCGGGGCCTCGGAGGTTTCTCCAGCCTCCTGCTCGGCTCCGTGGGACTGGGCGTGGCCGCCCGGGCGGACGTGCCCGTGATCGTCGTGCGCGGCGCGGCCGACCGACCCGAGTCGGGTTCCGTGACCGCCGCCGTCCGTGACTCCGCCGACATGGGGTGGCTGCTGTTCGCCGCGGCCGAGGCCACCGCCCGCAAGGCGTCGCTCCGGATCGTGAGCGTGTGGAACATCCTGGCCCGCGTCGGCAGCGTGGCGACCATGGTCGACGACCTCGACGGGGCCGCCCGGCGGCGCGTGCACGAGGTGCGGGGCCTCGCCGACCGCGTCCGCGAGTGGTACCCCGACCTGAACGTCACCCCGCACGTGGAGACCGGCACCACGACCCCCGGGATCCTCGTCGAGGCGGCCGCCCGCACCGACCTGCTCGTGATGGGCAGGAGCCACCGGCCGCTCGGAGTGGGACCGGCCCTCGGCCGCGTCGCGCACGCCCTCATCCACCACGCCCCGTGTCCCGTGCAGATCGTGCCGGCCGACTTCGCGACGGAGGCCGGCACCCCCTGAACGACACCCTGTCCGGAGCGGATGGGCCGGTCGGTCCCCCCGGGTTCAGGACCGTTCGGCCCCACCCCGCAGCCCCGTTGGACACTGCACCGCGCGGCCTCCGCGCGGAAGGGTGGAGCCGCGGAGCCGGTACCGGGCCCCGTGGGGGGACACCCGGCCGGGGCGGCGCCCCGACGCGCACGTGAGGAGCGGAACGATGACCGGAGCCGAGGCGGAACGCCGGCACAGCCCCTTCCCCGACTTCGACGGCTGGTTCGGCCGGGAGTTCCCCGGCCTTCCCGGCTGGCGCCCCGCCACCGCCGCGCACTCCATCCCGGTGGAGGTCACGAACGGTGACGGTGTCTACGTGCTGCGGGCAGAGCTCCCCGGCATGGACCCCGACGACATCACCCTCACCGTCGACGACGACCTCGTCACCGTGCGCGCCGAACAGAGCGGGAGCGTCGAGGGCAAGGACCGCTCGGAGTTCCGTTACGGGGCCTTCCGCAGGACCCTACGCCTCCCGGAGACGGTCCCCGCCGACGCCGCCGTCGAGGCGTCGTACGAGGACGGCATCCTGACCGTCCGCGTCCCGATGCCCGCACAGGAGACACGTACGGCGCGGACCGTCCCGGTGAAGCGGGCAGGCACCACCGGTGAAGCCGAGGACCGGTGGTGAACACGAAACGGGTGCTGGTGGCGTACGTCAGCAGGCACGATGCCACCGCGGGCATCGCCGACGAGATCGGCCGGACCCTGCGCGACGACGGGTTGGACGCCGACGTTCTCCCGGCGGACGCCGCCACCGATGTCAGCGGATACGACGGCGTCGTCCCCGGAGGGGCCCTGTACGCCGGGCGTCCCACGCCGAACCGCACGCCTCGCCGATCCTCGGCGACGTACTCCGCCTGTTCGACGAACACCCCGACACCCGCCACGCCGGACTGACCACCCTGGTCGCCCACGACACCGAGCACCGCTCCGAGCCGGCGGCCTCGGGGACGTGACCTGCACCGCCGAAGCCCTCGACGCCCACCCACGGCGGTCACCCGGAGAGCACTCCGTTGCGGACGTGATCACCCGAGGGCCTCCGGGGGCCTCGAACCCGGCGCCGCGCAGCAGCTGGGCGCCCGGAGGTCGCCGGCCCCGTCGGGGACGTGTGTCTCAGTCCTCGCCCCGGATGATGTTCCGTTCCTCGCGCGGGGCGACGCCCCGGTCGACGTCGTCCTGATCGTCCGGCGACCCCACATCCGGGGTGGCGACGGCGGGCCGGTGGGTGGACAGCGTGTCGTCGTGCCAGAAGATCTCGTCGGCGGCGTCCCTGTCGATCCGCGTGTCCATCGCGGCCATCTCCTCGTTCCGGGTCCGGCATTCGGCCGGAAGTGTCGAGCAGCGCCTACCCGGGACGCCCACGCTGAGTCGCTTACACGGCTTTTGTTCTGTTTTCCATGGTTTCGCGGAGAAGGTGCCGCGAATGAGGAGTAGCGCCGCTCGGCCCGGGTAGAGGCCGACCTCCGTACGCCGTTCACAGGGAAGGAAGGTGGCCGCGATGAAGGCCGTCACGTGGCAGGGGCGGCGGAAGGTCTCCGTGGAGACCGTGGCCGACCCGGAGATCCGCGAACCCACGGACGTGATCGTGCGGATCACGACGAGCGGGCTGTGCGGATCGGACCTGCATCTGTACGAGGTGCTCGGACCGTTCCTCGACCCGGGCGACGTGCTCGGGCACGAGCCGATGGGCGTGGTCGAGGAGGTGGGCCGCGAGGTGCGGCGCCTCGTACCCGGCGACCGGGTCGTGGTGCCGTTCACCATCTCCTGCGGCACCTGCGCGATGTGCGGGAGCGGCCTCCACTCCCAGTGCGAGACGACGCAGGTGCGGGCCTACGGCACCGGGGCCTCCCTGTTCGGCTACACCAAGCTGTACGGGCAGGTGCCGGGCGGCCAGGCGGAGTACCTGCGCGTGCCGTTCGGCGACACCCTTCCCATCCCGGTCCCGGAGGGGCCGCCGGACGACCGCTTCGTCTACCTCTCGGACGTCCTGCCGACGGCATGGCAGGCGGTCGAGTACGCGGACGTGCCCCCCGGCGGTTCCGTCGCCGTCCTCGGCCTCGGGCCCATCGGTGACATGGCCGGTCGCATCGCGCTGCTGCGCGGCGCCGGACTCGTCGTCGGCATCGATCCGGTGCCCGAACGGCGCGCCCGGGCGGCGGCCCGCGGCGTACACACCATCGACCCGGCCGACGACGGCGTCGAACCGATCGAACGGGTCCGGGACGTCACCCAGGGCCGGGGCCCCGACGCCGGCGTCGACGCCGGCGGCCGTGTGGGGCCCGGCGCGCCGCTAGCCCGGGGCCGGCACAGCATGGGTGCCCCCCAGCCGGGCCCCCGCCCCCCCGGCCGGTGAGCACCTCGCCGATC
>NZ_JBHYKM010000013.1:53580-55104 GCF_042741435.1 Streptomyces sp. NPDC058955
CCCTGCGACGGGGCCGGGCACGACCCCCGGGCGGGGGCCCCCCCCCCGGACGCCCCCGCCGTCGGCATGGAGGCGCACGGCGCGCCGATCGCCCGTGGCCTGCACTCGATGGTGGCCCACCTGCCGGACGCCGTCGCCCGGGGCCTGATGCGCCGCTTCGGCGTCGACCGTCTCTCGGCGCTGCACCTGGCCGTGGAACTGGTCCGCCGCGGCGGAACCGTGTCGCTCGCGGGCGTGTACGGGGGAGCGGCCGACCCGATGCCCCTCCTCGTCATGTTCGACAAGCAGCTGACGCTCCGCATGGGCCAGGCGAACGTTCTGCGCTGGGTCGACCGGCTCCTGCCGCTGCTCGGCGACGACGACCCGCTGGGCGTCGACGACTTCGCCACGCACCGGCTGCCGCTGGCCGCGGCCCCGGAGGCGTACGAGATGTTCCAGACCAAGCGCGACGGCGCGGTGAAGGTCCTCTTCAAGCCGTGATGGCCGGTGTCCGGGCGGCGACGCGCGGGCACCGGCACCGGCTACTGATCCGGCTACGGCGTCGGCGCCGGAGCCGGATCCGGGTGTCGTCAGGACTCCGCGCTCGGCACCCCAAGCGGGCTGTCGGGCGCGTTCTTCCGCTCCTCCGCCATCCGCTCGCCGAGCTCGGCCAGCCGTTTGCGGCCCATGGCCTTGCGCACCTCGGGGAACCAGTCGTTCTCCTCCTCCTCGACGTGGTGCCTGACGTTCTCCATCAGCACCGTCATCTTGGCGTCGAAGCGCTCGTCCTCCGGGGCGAGCCCGTCGATCTCCGACAGCATCCAGAGCACCGCGTGGTGCTCCTCGATGCTCTCCAGCACGTGGTCCTCGGTATCGGGTGCGGCCTCCCGTGCCGCCGGGTAGAAGACCTGTTCCTCGATCCAGGCGTGCGCGGTGAGCTCCCGGACGACGTCGTCGGCGAGCTCGCGCTTGCGCCGCTGGGCGTCGTCGCCCGCCCGCTCGAACTCCTTGAACAGTTTCTCCACGGTCTTGTGGTCTTCGCGCAGCAGCACGATGCCGTCCATGGGGCGCTCCTTCCTGCCGGTGCGGCGGCTTTCATCCGTTGGTGTGTGCCGGCTCGGCGGTGTCGCCGGCGCCGGAACCGGCTGCCTCACGGTCCCCGCCGGTGCTGAGCAGCCGGTGGAAGAACGAGCGGTAGCGCACCAGGGCCGTCCGCAGGCTCTCGGTGTCGACGTCCTCGCCCTGCCGCCACTGGCCTTCGAGGTCCCTGCGGTGGTCGGCGAAGGTGGCGGCCAGCTTCTGCATCACGTCCGCCACCAGCGCGTCGGCCTCGTGCACGGCCCGGCGGGGATCGTCCACGAACAGGCTCTGCAGCTCGTGCCAGCGGGTCTCGAAGGTCTCCTCGTCCTCGGGGGCCATCAGCCGCTGCGACTCGTCCGTCGGGCGGTGCGTGGCGGCCCCCCCCGCCCTTTGGGGGGGTGGGGGGGCAGCCGCGGGGGGGGGCCCGGAACCCGGGTGGGTGTTCGCCGGGTCGGCCGGGGCCGG
>NZ_JBHYKM010000013.1:55114-73060 GCF_042741435.1 Streptomyces sp. NPDC058955
GTCGCGATGGTCCCCGCGCGCGGGGGCCCAAACCCCCGGTGCGACTCGCCCGGGGGGGGGCCCGGCCCCACCCCGCTATCGGTGTCGGAGGAGCGGTCTCCTGCCTCGGTGTCGGCACGGGAACCGGTGTCGGTGTCCGCGGAGTCGCCGGGACTCGTGTCCGTCCCCGTGTCCGCGTTCGTGGTCCTGTCGCCGCGTTCCGGCGTGTCGACGGCCTCGCCCGGGTACAGGGGCGGCCTGCCGGAGTCGCGGCCCTCCTCGGCCCGGTCCGGGGCGGGGGCGGCCCCGCCCCGGGACGAGCGGGCGATGTCGTCGGTCGAGAGACCGGTGCCGGTCCGGTCGGGGGTGTCGTTCTCGTTCATGGGGTCCGCCTCTCAGGACCGGCCGGAGCCGGACTGGCTTCCGTCGGAGAGCAGTTCGTCGAAGAGGACCCGGTAGTGGATCATCGCCCCGCGGAGCTGCTCGGTGGTGGCCCGGTGGTCGGAGCTCAGCCGGTCGACCTCGTGTGCCGCCCGGTAGTGCTCCAGGGTGCGGCCGTGCTCCACGGACAGGTCACGGGCCCGCTGCTCGAAGTCGTCCGTGGGGTAGCCGCGCTCACGCATGAGGGCGGTCACGAGCCGGTCCGCGTCGTGGACCGCCGCCTCGGGACGGTCGACGAACTGCTCCTGCACCCCGCTCCACTCGCGCGCGTAGCGGTCCGCCAGGCCGGGGTCGAGCGGCCGGACGTCGAGGGAGTCGTGCCGCTTCTCGCGGCGTTCGAGGTCGTGCTCGGCGGCCCGTCGGCCGCCCGCCTCCTCGACAGTGCGGTCGTACTCGGAGCCGTAGCGCTCCCGCAGCCGACGCCGTCGGCGCCGGTCGAGCACGATCGCCAGCGTGGCCAGGACGATCACCACCGCGATCGGGATGATGATGGCCAGGAGCGTTCCTGTGGACATGGCCGACCCCCTTGAGCGAGACGGGTCCCGGACTCCTTGCGCCTGCCCGGCGATGGTGAGGTGAAACGGTCCGCCCTCGCCGTCGCCGTCTATGCTGCGGAAATGATCAAGCCGATAGAGCTGGTGATATTCGACTGCGACGGTGTGCTGGTCGACAGCGAGCGCATTGCCGTACGGATCCAGGTCGCGCTGGGTGCCGAACTCGGCTGGCCGCTGACCGAGGCGGACGTCGTCGACCGGTTCATCGGGCGGTCCAGGGAGTCCATCTGCGCGCGGATCGCCGAGCGGCTGGGCGAGGAGACCGCGCGGTTCTGGTGGGACCAGCTGGTCCGGCGGCACCGGGAGGAGGTGGACGCCGGGCTGGAGGCCGTCGACGGACTGCCCGAGGCGCTGGGGGAGATCGATCTGCCCGTCTGCGTCGCCTCCAGCGGCTCCCACGAGAAGATGCGGCACACCCTCGGTGTCACCGGACTCCACGAGCGGTTCGCCGGCCGCATCTTCAGCTCCAGCGAGGTCTCCCGCGGCAAGCCGGCCCCCGACCTCTTCCTGCACGCGGCACGGCAGATGGGGGTCGGCCCCGGCGCCTGCGTGGTCGTCGAGGACAGCCGCCCGGGCGTCCAGGCCGCCCGCGCGGCCGGGATGCGGGCCCTCGGCTACGCGGGCGGGCTGACCGCCGCCGAGCGGCTCGAAGGACCGGGTACGACCGTCTTCCACGACATGCGCGACCTCCCTCGCCTCATCAAGGAGGCGTAGCCGGGCGGCCGGGAGCGATCATCTGTTCCGTACGCGGCCCCTCCTGGCACCATGTGCCCCATGACGCACATCGCCAAAGGCGCGAACATCCCTGTCCCCAGCGCACCGTTGCGGGTGGCGGTCGGTCGGCGCCTGGTGCCCGGCGCGCCCGGTGTGGACGCCGCCGTACTGCTGCTGGACGCGACCGGCTCGGTGCGCCGTGACGGCGACCTCGTCTTCCGGGGCCTGCCCGCGCATCCGTCCGGTGCGGTACGGCACCTGGGCACGGGCGACGGCGGCGGGCAGGTCGCCGAGTGGCTGGAGCTGGACCTGCCGCGCGTCGAGCCGGAGGTCCAGCGGGTACTGGTCGCCGGGTACTGCGACAGCGCCGTGTTCGGCGCGGTGCCCGGGCTGTACGCGCAGGTGGTGGCCGCCGACGGCGGGCTGGTGACCCACTACGACGTGACGGACGCCTCCACCGAGACGGCCTTCGTGCTCGGGGAGTTCTACCGGCGCGACGGGGCCTGGAAGTTCCGCGCCGTGGGCCAGGGATACGACACGGGTCTCGCGGGGCTGGCGCAGGACTTCGGCGGCCGGGCGGCACCGGCTCCCCAGCCGCGGACCGCCGGGCCCGTCGCGCTGCGGGGCGTCGCCAAGGCGGGCGCCGAGCCGCGGGGATCCGTACCCGCGGGGGAGCCTGCGGCCACGACTCCACCGGCGACGACTCCACCGGCCACGACCGCGCCCACGCCCACAACCACGGCCGCGGCTCCGGTCATGGCCAAGGCGGTGACTGCCACCGAGCCCAAGCCCGAGCCCATCACCGAGTCCGACCCCAACCCCACCCTCGTACCCGCAGCCCGGTTCGGCGATTTCCTCGACTTCGAGCCGCTCGTCTTTCGCGGCAAGAACGCCAAGACGATCACCGTGGACCTCCCCTTCCCGCCGCAGTCCGCCCCCGTGATCCTGGAGGCGCGGCTCACGGACGCCCACTTCCGCTTCCTCCATGTCCAGATCGTCGGCGCCGACGAGGACGTGTTCTGCAACGACCTGCCGGATCACTACGGCCGCGCCCTGTTCGTGCCCCCGCCCGGCGGCGGCCCCGTGAAACTGAAGGTGCGCCACTCGGGCAACTGGGAGCTGACCTTCCGGCCGCTCACCGCCGCGCTACCGATCGGCCCTGGGACCGTCCGGGGCAGCGGCCGCGAGGTCTTCCTCCACACCGGCCCGGCCGCACAGCTGACGGTCCGGGCGAAGGACCCGCACAGTGGCTGGTTCCAGGTGTTCTCCCACCAGGGGGACGCGCCCGGCGCCCTGCGCGAGCCCGCCGAACGGCTCGTCTACGCCTGGAACGGCCGCCGCGTCAAGGAGAAGGTCCGGATTCCCGAGGGGCCCCTCCTCATCGTGATCGACAAGAGCAAGCACCGGTGGGAGTTCAGCCTCGACCCGCTGGACGGACGCTGATCGAGGGGAGGGTCAGAAGACCCGTACCACCAGAGCGGCGACGCCGAGGAGGACGAGAAGGGCCACCCCCCACCCCACGGCGGCGGACCGTCCGCCGCCCCCGCCGGATGACGGCCCGGCGCCGTCGGCAGCAAGACGCTCCCGCAGTTCCTCGCCGGGCCATTCCGCGCCGACGCCGGACAGGAGGCGGACCGGATCCGTGTGCTGCCACCGCCGGAAGTCCGCGACCAGAGCGTCCAGCCGCCCGCCGGCCGCCGGTGTCCGTCCCGTGTCGAGTCGGTCCAGCTCGGCCAGGGTCTCCTCGAAGAGGGACCGGACGCCGCCCTCGCCGCCGTCCGCGAGCGCCTCGGTGCGCAGCAGCACGTACGGGCCGAACCGGTCGTCGACGAGCGCGGTGAAGGCGTCGTAGACGGGGGCGTACCGCGCGCCGATCCGGCCGGTCAGGTCCTCCCGCCGCGCGCGCAGTCGCGCCACCGCCGTCCGCTGGTCGACGACCATGTACGGGTACGTGGCCTCGCCCCAGTCGGCCAGCAGTTCCGCATGCTCCTCGGTGCCGGCGTCCTCGGTGTCGGCGATCCTCGCGTCCGCGAGGTCGTCGGGGCCGAACATGGCCCACCACAGCAGCGGCGGCCAGTCCTTGGCCACCAGTTCCGTCGACCCGTCGAAGAACCCGGCCCACTCGCGCGCCGATCCGTCGGGCGTGCGCGGGGCGCGGGAACTGTTCAGATGGAGGCGGGTGCTCACTCCGGGTCGTCCTCCGGCTGCGGGCCCGTCGCGTAGGGGTTCTCCTGGCCGTCCGCGAGGACGCCGACGAAGGGGTCGCCCTCGCCCGCGAATGTGTAGGCGCCGCCTTCGATCCGCTCGATCAGGCCACGCGTCCACTCGGCGCCGCTGTCGGCCGCGTGCACCCACATGTTCATGATCTCGCCGATGTGCCCGAGCTGTTCGGGGCCCTCCTCCGGCGTGTAGTACTCGGTGACCGCGGAGCGCCACTGTTCGAGGCCCGCGATCCGCTTCCTGAGCAGGGCGACCGCCTCGTCGCGCGGCAGGTCGACGATGAAGCCGATGCCGGCCGAGAGGACGTCCGTCTTCTGCTCGTGCGAGCTCAGGGCCTCGCGCAGCAGCGTGAAGTACTCCTCGGTGCCCTTGTCGTTGATCTCGTACTCGACGCGCGGCGGGCCGCCGGCGGTGCTCGGCGCGACCTCGTGGGCGATCAGGAGTCCTTGCTTCGCCATCTGCTTCAGCGCGTGGTAGATCGAGCCCGGCTTGGCGTTGGACCACTCGTGGGCGCCCCAGTACTCCAGGTCGTTGCGCACCTGGTAGCCGTGGGCCCGGCCGTGCTGGCGGACCGCGCCGAGGATGAGCAGCCGGATCGCCGACATGTGTGTTTCCCCCTCCGGGCGGTGATCACCAGGACCACTCTACAAGTTTGACTAGCGCCGCGGTCACGGAGCGCTCTCCTCGGTAATCAAGTTTGACTAGCTGCAGGGGAGTGTCGTACGTTGAAGGTGCTAGTCAAGTTTGACTAATGACTCTGAGGGAGGGCGTTTTGTCTGACCGCGATCTGGCGATCGTCGCGGACGGCCTACGGAAGAGGTACGGGGACAAGCGGGCGCTCGACGGCCTCGACCTCACCGTCCGGGCCGGCACCGTCCAGGGGATTCTCGGCCCCAACGGCGCCGGCAAGACCACGGCGGTACGCATCATGTCCACGCTCCTGCGCCCGGACGAGGGGCGGATCGAGGTGGCGGGCCTCGACGTGCGGACCCGGGCCGACGAGGTGCGCTCGCGGATCGGGCTGCTCGGCCAGAACGCCGCCGTCGACGAACAGCTCAGCGGGCGCCAGAACCTGGAGATGTTCGGACGGCTCTACCACCTCGGCGCGCGCCGCGCCGGTGCGCGGGCCGACGAGCTCCTGGCACGGTTCGGACTCGCGGACACCGGCGACAAGGCGGTCGGGCAGTACAGCGGCGGCATGCGGCGGCGGCTCGACCTGGCGGCGTCGCTCATCTCCCGGCCGCAGGTGCTCTTCCTGGACGAGCCCACCACCGGGCTCGACCCGCGCGGCCGCACCGAGGTGTGGAACGCGGTCCGCTCGCTGGTGGACGGCGGCACGACCGTGCTGCTGACCACGCAGTACCTGGAGGAGGCCGACCAGCTGGCCGACCGGATCGCGGTGATCGACCACGGGAAGGTCATCGCGGAGGGCACGGCCGACGAGCTGAAGGCCAGAACGGGCGGCGACCGCGTCGACGTGGTCCTGCGCGACGCGGCCCAGGTGGCCCGTGCGGCCGCGCTCCTCCCCGGCGAGGTGCGGGTCGACGAGGACCGGCGGATGGTCAGCGCCTCGGTCACCGACCGGATGGCCGCCCTGACCGCGACCGTACGGGCCCTGGAGGCGGCCGGCATCGAGGCGGAGGACATCGCCGTGCGCCGGCCGACCCTCGACGAGGTCTTCATGCACCTGACGAAGGAGGGCGCCGCATGAGTGCGACGATCCACGAGGTGAGCACCGCTCAGGGCACGGGTTCCAGGCTGGGCTGGGCCGCCGCCGACTCCTGGACGATGACCAGGCGCGAGCTGGCCCACTGGGCGCGGCAGCCCGTACAGGTCGTCGTCGGCCTGGTCTTCCCGGTGATGCTGCTGCTGATGTTCGGCTACCTGATCGGCGGCGGACAGGGCGTCGACGGGGACTTCAAGGCGTACCTGGTCCCCGGCATGCTCGCCATGACCATGGTCTTCGGCCTCGAGTCGACGATGCTCGCCGTGACCCAGGACCTCGGCAAGGGGGTCGTCGACCGGTTCCGCTCGATGCCGATGACCTCCGGCGCGGTCCTGGTCGGGCGGAGCGTCGCCGACATGCTGCAGTCGACGGTCGGCCTGGCCGTGATGCTCGCGGTCGGGTACGCCGTCGGCTGGCGCTGGCACGAGGGCTTCGGCTCCTTCCTGGGGGCGGTGGGCCTGCTGTTGCTGCTGCGCTTCGCGATGCTGTGGGTCGGGATCTTCCTGGCGATGGCCGCGGGCAAGCCGGAGCTGGTGCAGGCGGTGCAGATCCTGGTCTGGCCGGTCGGCTTCCTCTCCAACGCGCTCGCCTCGCCCGCGTCGATGCCGTCCTGGCTGGGCGCGATCGTGGAGTGGAACCCGCTGTCGGCGACGGCCACCGCGGTGCGCGACCTGTTCGGCAACCCGGGCGCCGGTGGCGACTCCTGGGCCGCGACCCACGCGGAACTCCTCGCGGTGGCCTGGCCCGTGGTGCTGATCGCGGTGTTCTTCCCGCTGGCGGTGAAGCGCTTCCGCGACCTGAGCCGCTGACCCGCCCCCTGCCCCCGTCCCCGGTCCGGGTCCCCACCCCGGCCGGAGGCGGGGGTTGCCCGTGCAGCTACTCTGTGAATTGCATAATTTGGCAATTCACTACATGATGCCTGTGCTGCGACGAGTGAGAGGACTGGAGCGTGTCGGTTCCGCTGTACCAGGCCAAGGCCGAGTTCTTCCGGATGCTCGGACACCCGGTCCGCATACGCGTCCTGGAACTGCTCCAGGACGGACCGATGGCCGTACGGGAACTCCTCGCGGCGATCGAGGTGGAGCCGCCCGCGCTGTCGCAGCAACTCGCGGTCCTCCGCCGCTCCGGGATCGTCACCTCCACCCGCGACGGGGCGACCGTCGTCTACACCCTCGCCGGCGGCGACGTCACGGAACTGCTCCAGGCCGCGCGACGCATCCTCACCGAGATGCTGTCCGGGCAGCACGAGCTCCTCGCCGAGCTCCGGGAGGCCCAGGTCACCGCCCGATGAACATGCTTCCGCACCGGTTGCGCGCCCTGTTGCCCGGGCGCGCCGACCTCGCCGCCATGCGCCGCGATCCGCGCCGCGACCTGCTCGCCGGACTCACCGTGGCCATCGTCGCGCTGCCGCTCGCGCTCGGCTTCGGCGTCTCCTCCGGCCTCGGTGCCGAGGCCGGCCTCGCGACCGCCGTCGTCGCCGGGGCGGTCGCCGCGCTGTTCGGCGGCTCGAACCTCCAGGTCTCCGGACCGACCGGAGCCATGACCGTCGTCCTCGTCCCCATCGTGGCGCGGTACGGCCCCAGCGGCGTCCTCACGGTCGGGCTGATCGCCGGCCTCATCGTGATCGGACTCGCCCTGGCGCGGGCCGGCCGCTACATGGCCTACATCCCCGCCTCGGTCGTCGAGGGATTCACCCTGGGCATCGCCCTCGTCATCGGCCTCCAGCAGGTGCCGAACGCCCTCGGCGTACCCAAACCGGAGGGCGAGCGGGTCCTGGAGGTGACCTGGCGCGCCGTCGGGGAGTTCGTCCAGGCCCCGAACTGGACGGCCCTCGGCCTCGCCCTGGGCGTCGCCGCCCTGATGCTGGGCGGTGCCCGATGGCGCCCCACGATCCCCTTCTCCATCGTCGCCGTGATCGCGGCCACGGTCGTCGCCCAGCTCCTCCACCTCGACGAGGCGACCCCGATCGGCGCACTCCCGGCGGGACTCCCCGCCCCCTCCCTCGACTTCGTCGACCCCACGCGACTCGGCTCGCTCATCGCCCCCGCCATGGCCGTCGCCGCCCTCGCGGCCCTCGAATCCCTGCTGTCGGCGCAGGTCGCCGACGGCATGACCGTCGGCCAGAAGCACGATCCCGACCGGGAGCTGTTCGGCCAGGGCCTCGCCAACCTCGCCGCGCCCCTCTTCGGAGGCGTACCGGCGACCGGCGCCATCGCCCGTACCGCGGTGAACGTCCGCACCGGCGCCACCTCCCGGCTCGCCGCGCTGACCCACGCGGCCGTCCTCGCCGTCATCGTCCTCGCGGCCTCGCCCCTGGTGTCGAAGATCCCGCTGGCCGCCCTCGCGGGAGTGCTGCTCGCCACCGCCGTCCGCATGGTCGAGGTCGGCTCGCTGCGCGCCATGGCGAAGGCCACCCGCTCCGACGCCGTCGTCCTCGTCCTGACCGCCGTCGCCACCCTCGTCCTCGACCTCGTGTACGCGGTCGTCATCGGCTTCGTCGTCGCCGGCGCGCTCGCGCTGCGGGCCGTCGCCAAACAGGCCCGGCTCGCCGAGACGGACTTCACGGCCGACCTGCCCGGCGAGCACAGCGCCGAGGAGCACGCGCTGCTCGCCGAGCACATCGTGGCGTACCGGATCGACGGGCCCCTCTTCTTCGCCGCCGCCCACCGCTTCCTCCTCGAACTGTCCGAAGTGGCGGACGTCCGCGTCGTCATCCTGCGCATGTCCCGCGTGACGACCGTCGACGCGACCGGCGCCCTCGTGCTCAAGGACGTCGTCCAGAAGCTCCAGCGGCGCGGGATCGCCGTCATGACCTCCGGCATCCGGCCCGGTCAGCGGCAGGCCCTCGACTCCGTCGGCGCCCTGGACCTCCTGCGCCTCGACGGACGCGAGTTCGCGACCACGCCCGAGGCGATCGCCGCCGCCCGCGCCCACCTCCACGGCGCGGGCGTCCTGACCCCCGCCCCCGCCCCGCACCCCCGCACCACCGCCGAGGAGCCCGCCCGATGACCGCCGTCACGACCCGTCGCATGATCGACGTCTCCGGCGCGGAGGCGCTGTGGCTCCTCCAGGGAACGACCCAGGGGCGCCTCGTCCACCTGCGCCGCGAGATACCCGTCGTCCGCCCCGCCGTGCACGTCCTGGAGTACGGCCGGCTCGTCGTCCGCTGCCCCGTCCAGGCGGACACGCTCGCCGGCCGACCGGTCCTGACCTACCAGGCCGAGGAGATCCGGCTCGCGGCCGGCACGGGCTGGAGCGTCACGGTGACCGGCCCCGCGGAACCCGTCACGGACGCCGCCGAGGCCGCCCACTACCTCCGTACGCTGCCCGGCTGGGCGTACGGACCGCACGACACGCTGCTGCGGATCACCCCGCAGACCGTGACCGGACACCGGCTCGGCGCGGCGAGAACCGCCTGACGGCGGACGCCGAGCCCCCCCACCGTGCGGATCCCCCCCGAAGAAGACGAAGGCAATGACGATGACCATCGAATGGCGCTACACCACCCACCCCGGCCTCGGCGTGCTGTCCCTGTCGGGCTACCTCGGGGCGGACGCCGTCGGCCGGTTCAGCGGCGCCGTCGGCTGGGCGCTGGCCCGGGGGACCGGCCCGGTCGTCCTCGACCTCACGGGTCTCCGCGGCTGGTCGGCCGGCGGCCAGCTCGCCGTCGCGGAGGCGGCCCGGCGCCTCGCGGTGGACGGGCGCGGCCTCGAACTCGCCGCGATCCCCGCCGACGGCTCCCTCGTCCCCACCGGCGACACCCCGCCGATCCCCGTCCACTGCGACCTGCCGGCCGCGCTGGCCGCACACCACGGCGGCGGCCGGGAGGAACGCGAGTGGTGCAGCGACGACTGGCCCGGCACGCGGGATCCGGCGACCCGACCGGGAGACTGAGCCGGGGCCGGACGCCCGTCAGCACGGCGCAGCAGCGAGGATGTCCCCCATGGCGAAGAGTTCTGCATGCTCACGACGATGGATACCGCGAACGCGGCGACGGTCGCCCGGACGGTGGGCCCGGTGAAGGCGCCGCTGTACCAACTGAAGGCCGAGTTCTTCAAGACGCTCGGACACCCGGTCCGCATCCGCGTGCTGGAGCTGCTGAGCGAGCGGGACCACGCCGTCTCGGAGATGCTGGCCGAGGTGGACGTCGAGGCGGCGCACCTCTCGCAGCAGCTCGCGGTGCTGCGCCGGTCGAACCTGGTCGTCGCGCGACGCGAGGGCTCGACGGTGTCCTACTCGCTGACCAGCCCCGAGGTGGCCGACCTCCTCGCGGTCGCCCGGACGATCCTCTCCGGCGTACTCGCCGGCCAGGCCGAACTCCTCGCCGACCTCCACGCGACCACACCGCCGCCCTCCTCCTGAGGGCGGCCCGGCCCCCAGACCGGTGCCCGCCCCCGCCGCACATGGACAGCGCTCTGCGCGGCGGGGGCGGTCACCACCCCCCCTCCGGTCCGGCGCCGGAGCATCGCACCCGGAGGTGAACCGGCTGATGGACATGGGCTCCCGAGAGATCCGCCTGCCGCTCGACGAGGCCGTCGCCGTCCTGCGCGACCTGAACGAGTTCGTCGTCTCCCTCGACCGACTCGGATCCCGCCAGGCGTCCGGTACGGCCGACGCGCACACCGTCGGCACGTTCGTCGCCGACTGGGACGTCGCCCGCCGCCTGGCCCACGCCCGTCACGTCATCGGCCTCGCGCTGGACGCCCAACTGAGCGAGGAGGAGAACGCCGAGATCGACGCCCTGTGCGACCAGGGCCGCTTCTACGGCACGGACGCGGAAGATCGGGATCCGGGATCCGACGGCTAGGGGCCCTTGCCGTCAGACCCAGGGTCCGCTTCCGGGGATCGCGACGAGCTCGACCTCGAAGCCGTCGTCGTTCTCCAGGTAGGCCGCGTACTGCTCGGCGCCGCCGGCGTGGGGGTGGAGGTCCGGGAACATCAGCTGCCAGCCGTGCTCGGCGGCCTCGGCCGCCAGCTTCTCGACGGCGGCGGCGTCCTCGATGTGGAACGCCAGGTGGTTCAGGCCGGGGCGGAGGCGGTCGTGCCGGTCGGCCGTGAGGGCCGGGGACTGTTCGAGGACGACGTACGTCGGACCGAGCAGCCAGCCGCGGCCGGTGGCCCAGCTCTGGGAGACGGTGTAGCCCAGCGTCTCCAGCAACCAGCCCAGCGACGCGAGCGCGCGGTCGAGGTCGGGCACCCAGATCTCGACGTGGTGCAGCGTCCCGTGCGTCGGCCGGTTCACGCGGCGCCCGCCTCGGGGCGGAGGATGACGGCGGTCGGAGTCACGGGCGTCCTTCCTGACCGGCGCAGCGGCCGCCGGTCCCATGCGGTGAAGATCGGTTGATCACAGAGCAAGGTACGCGCTTCGTCGGCGCCCGGCCCCCGAGCCCGGCGCTCGACGTCGGCGCGGGCTCCGGCGCGCGACGCCGATGCGGGCTCCGGCGCGGAAATTCGTGGCGGGGGTTTCCGTGCCCTGTTAGCCTGCCGGAGGCCGTGCGAGAGAACGAGGAGGTGGTACCCGTGAACGCAGTTTCGACATGGGTGCTCCTCTCCGGGGTCACGGTCGGGCGGTAGGTGTCGTCCGGGAGCGCCGATCACGCACTCCTGAAAGGGCACGACCGTGCACTTCACCTTCACTTCCGAGCAGCGTCTCGACGACGGCGTCATCGAGCGCGGCTTCACCCTCGGCGAGATCCCCGGCCTCCTGTGGACGCCGTCGTCCGCGCCCGAGCCCACGCCCCTCATCCTCATCGGCCACCCTCCGCTCGGACTGCGCGCGATGTACCCGCGGCTGGCGGGGCGGGCACGGCACTACGCGGCGGAGTACGGGTTCGCCGCCGCCACCATCGAGCTGCCCGGCAGCGGTGAGCGGCCTCCCATGGCCGGCGCCGAGCAGGCTCGGGCCGAGCAGGCCAGGGCCGATCTGCGCCGGGCCATGGAGGCCGGTGAGCCGGTCGGCGGTGAGATCGTCGACGCGCTCGTTCTGCCGCTCGTCGAGCGGGCCGTCCCGGAATGGCAGGCGGCCCTGGACGCCCTGCTGGCGCTGCCCGGCATCGGCGGGCCGGTCGGGTACGAAGGCGGTGTGATCTCCATCGGCGTCCGGCTCGCCGTCGTCGAGCCGCGCATCGTCGCCGCCGGCCTCTTCGCCGGGAGCCTCATCCCCGCCGTCATGTTCGAGGAGGCCCGGCGCGTCACCATTCCGCTGCACGTCCTGCTGCAGTGGGACGACGAAGGGAACGACCGGCAGGCGGCGCTCGACCTCTACGACGCCTTCGGGTCACGGGAGAAGACCCTGCACGCCAATCTCGGCGGGCACACCGGCGTCCCGCGCTTCGAGCTCGACACCGGGGCCCGGTTCTTCGCCCGGCACCTGAAGTGAGATGGGCGCGGGTCCCCGCCGGGTCGGCGGGGGCCCGCGCCGCCGGACGCCGGCGCTTGGCGGGCGCGGCGGGACGGCGCGTAGGGTGCCGGGATGTTCGCGATGCCTGAGGATTTCGTACGGAGCACGGTCGAGCGGGAGGGGGAGGCCGGGGCGGCCTGGGCGGCCGAACTGCCCGGGATCGCGGGGGAGCTGCTGGAGCGCTGGGAGTGCGCGCCGGACGGGGCCGTCCTGCACGGGGGAGTCGGCGTCATCGTCCCGGTGCGGCGGCGGGGCGGGGAGAGCGCCGTACTGAAGGTGTCGTTTCCGCATCCCGGCAACGTGCACGAGCCGGACGCGTTCGAGGCGTGGGGCGGGCGCGGTGCCGTGCGGCTGTACGAACGCGACGACGAGCGGTTCGCGATGCTGCTGGAGCGGGCCCACGCGACGACCCTCGCGGAGGTCGAGGACGGCGAAGAGGTCGTGGCGATCGCGGGGCGGCTCGGTCGGCGGCTCGCCGTTCCCGCGCCGGCCGGCCTGCCGCGGCTGAGCGACCGGGTCGACGCCTGGGAGGAGGAACTGCGCCGGGACGCCGGAGAACTGCCGCACGCCCTGCCGCGCCGGGTGCTCGACGCCTCCCTCGCGACCGTACGCGAGCTGGGGCGGATCCAGCCGGACACCCTCGTCCACGGCGACCTGCACGCCGGGAACATCCTGCGCGCCGAGCGGGAGCCCTGGCTCGCGGTCGACCCCAAGGGGCTCATGGGCGATCCCGCCTACGACGGCGGCACGCTGCTCAAGTCCCGTGCGCTGACGCTCCTCGAGGCGGACGACCTGGCCAAGGCCGTCCATCGCCTCCTGGACGTCTTCGCCGACGCGGCGGAGCTCGACCGTGAGCGCGTCCAGCGGTGGGCCCAGTTCCACGCGGTGCAGGCCGCGTTCTGGGCGCGGCGGCACGGTTTCCGGGTCGCCCGGAGCGGGCCGCGGCTGGACGGGATCACCCGGTTCGCCGACCACCTGGCCGAGCTGCTGCTCGGCGAGCGCCCAGCCTGACGGGGCGAAAGGATTTTTGCAGGGTCTGCATTTTTGCGTACCATGCACCTATGGTCGAGGGGGTGCCCGCCGAGGGCGGGCTCAGAGAGCGCAAGAAGCGGGCCACGCGTGCCGCACTGGTCGAGGCGGCGGTACGGCTGGCGGCCGAGAACGGCGCCGAGCAGGTGACCGTCGACGCCATCAGCGCCGCGGCCGGGGTCTCCACGCGCACGTTCTTCAACTACTTCGACTCCCGTGACGAGGTCTTCGTCATGGTCAGCGCGGACGCCAGCGACCGGGTCCGCCGCGGCGTACTCGCCGCGCCGCCGGAACTCTCCCCGCTGGAGGCGCTCCGTGAGGCCCTGGCGGCCGAGCTGGAGGAGGTCGAACAGCAGCAGGAGCTGTGGCGGCTCCACGCCGAAGTCCTCCGCAAGGCCCCCCAGCTCCTCGCGCGCCGGATCGGCGCCCACATGGCCGACGAACTCGGCCTCGCCGAGACGCTCGCCGAGCGCATCGGCGCCGGGTCGCCGCTCTTCACCGAGGACCGCCCCGAGTTCGCCTCGCCCGGCGACGAGGAACGACGGCGCGCCCTGGGGCTCTACCCGCGGCTGCTCGCCGCCGTCGGCGGCGCCGCGGTCCGGGTCGCCGTCGAGCACTGGTCCGTCCGGCAGGGTGAGGCCCCCTTCGCCGACGTCTTCCGCGAGACGTTCGAACACCTCGCGGCCGGACTCCCCGAGCCGCCCCCCGTCTCCCACGACTGACGCCCGACCGACGCGCAACTGCGCACGACCGACGCGCGCCTGACGCACGACTGACGAAACACCGAGAAAGAGAATGCTGTGACCTCACCAGCGGCGCCGGTCCAGGCGTCCCCGGCCGCCATGTCGGACCGGCAGATACTCCAGGCCATGTCCGGGCTGATGGCGGGCATGTTCGTCTCCATCCTCGCCGGCACCGTGGTCGCCAACGCGCTGCCCCGGATCATCGCCGACCTCGGGGCCACCCAGTCCTCCTACACCTGGGTCGTCACCGCCGAACTGCTCGCCATGACGGCCACCGTGCCGCTCTGGGGCAAGCTCGCCGACCTCTACAACCAGAAGCTGCTGCTCCAGATCTCCCTGGGCCTGTTCGTCGTCGGCTCGCTGCTGGCCGGCTTCTCGCAGGAAGTCGGGCTGCTGATCTTCAGCCGGGTCGCCCAGGGCATCGGCGCCGGCGGCCTCACCGCCCTCGCCCAGGTCGTGATGGCGGCCATCATCCCGCCGCGCCGACTCGGCAAGTACGCGGGCATCTTCGGCGCCGTCTTCGCCGTCGGCACCGTCGCCGGACCGCTCATCGGCGGCGTCCTGGTCGACACCTCCTGGCTCGGCTGGCGCTGGTGCTTCTTCATCGGCGTCCCCTTCGCGCTGCTCGCGATCGTCCTGCTCCAGCGGACGCTGAAGCTGCCCGACCTGCGGCGCGAGGCGAAGATCGACTACCTGGGCGCCTTCCTGATCGTCGCCGGCGTCTGCACGCTCCTCATCTGGGTCACGCTGGCCGGCAACCGCTTCGACTGGGCCTCCTGGCAGACCGCGGCCCTGACCGGCGGCGGCCTCGTGCTGCTCGTCGCGGCGGTCTTCGTCGAGTCGCGGGTGCCCGAGCCGATCATCCCTCTCGGGATCTTCCGCAACCGCACCGTCTCGCTCACCACGGTCGCCAGCCTCTTCGTCGGCCTCGCCATGTTCGGCGGCACCGTCTTCCTCTCGCAGTACTTCCAGATCTCCCTGGGCAAGTCCCCGACGGCCGCGGGCCTGATGAGCCTGCCCATGATCCTCGGACTCCTGGTCTCCTCCACCGTCGCCGGACAGATCATCAGCAAGACCGGCCGCTGGAAGGCCTACCTGGTGGCCGGCGGCGTCACGATGACCGCCGGTCTCGGCCTCCTCTCCACCATCGGAGCCGACACCTCCTTCGCGCTGACCAGCCTCTACATGGCCGTCATGGGCATCGGCGTCGGCATGCTGATGCAGAACCTGGTCCTGGCCGCGCAGAACGACGTGCCCGCCACCGAGCTGGGCGCCGCCACCTCGGTCCTGTCCTTCTTCCGCAGCCTCGGCGGCACCATCGGCACCAGCGTCCTCGGCGCCATCCTCGCCAACCGGGTCGCCTCGGAGATGTCCAAGGGCCTCAAGGACGCCGGCGTACCGGCCGACGGCGGCGCGGCCGGGCACGGCGCGGTGCCGGACATGGCGACCCTCCCGGCCCCGATCCGCGAGATCGTCGAGCACGCCTACGGCGTCGCCACCGGCGAACTCTTCCTCATCGCGACCCCGTTCGCGGCGCTCGCGGTGCTCGCCGTCCTCTTCGTGAGGGAGAAGCCGCTGAAGACGACCAGCGGCATGCAGCGGCTCGCGGAGGAAGCCGGGGACGGCGAGGACGGCGGCGACGCCGGTCACGGCGGCTCGCCCCGCCCCGTCGCCGACGCCTCGGCGTAGAGCCCCGGAGGAACGGCCTCCCCCACCGTCGTCGCGGTGGGGGAGGCCTTTTCGTCGTCCGCGGCGGGGCCGCGCGGTGTCACGCGTCGGTGAGCAGCACCACCTGGAGGGTGCGGGGACCGTGGACGCCCTCGACGCGGTCGAGTTCGATGTCGCTGGTGGCGGAGGGGCCCGAGATCCACGTCAGGGGGCGCGTCGGGTCGAGGCGGGGCAGCGCCCGCGGCACGGACGCGACGGTCTGGTCGACGGCGCGTACGACGCAGATGTGCAGGTCGGGGACGAGGGTGAGGGCGCGCCGGCCCTGGCCGGGGCCGCCGTCCAGGACGATCGTGCCGGTCTCGGCGATCGCGAGGGCGCAGGCGGTCACCACGGCGTCCGTGGTGTCCAGGTCGTGCGGGGTGAGCGGGACGTCCTCGTCGTGGCGCTGTCGCGCCGTCGTCGCGGACAGCCAGGTGGCGGGCAGGCCGGGCGGCACGGCGACCGTGGTGGCGCCGTGCCGGTCGAGGAGCCCCGCGATCAGGGCGGGGAGTTCGGCCTCGGTGGCGCGGTGGACGATCGCGCGGTAGTCGGCGAGGTTCTCGTGGAGGAGGTCGAGGATCGCGGCCGGGTCGTCGGGCGTGTGGGCGGTGAGGTAGTCGCGGGCGGGCTCGGGGGCGTGGGGCGCGTCGGCGAGCGCCCGGCGGATGCGGCCGAGGATCCGCTCGCGGGAGGTCTGGCTCATGCGCGGTCTCCTGTTCGGTCTCCTGTGCGGTTCTTCTTCCACCAGTCGCGGAACGGTTCGGCGGGCATCTCGGGCAGGTCGCGGCTCTCCGTCCACGGGCCCGCGCCGGGACCGGGCAGTCGCTTCGGATGCAGGGCACGCGTCCTCGACGCGATGCGCTCGCCCGCGGCGAGCGCGGCGGGGTGGTCGAGAACCCAGGCCGCCGCCTTGACGGCGGCCTTCTCCAGGCGGTGTCCGGGACCGCCTTGCTCCGCGACCTTCTCCCGCAGGTGGACGAGGACTTCGGGGATGTCGATGGCGACGGGGCAGACGTCGTAGCAGGCGCCGCAGAGGGAGGAGGCGTACGGGAGGGAGGCGTCGACGTCGCTCCGCGTGCCGCGCAGCTGCGGGGTGAGGATCGCGCCGATCGGGCCGGGGTAGACGGAGCCGTACGCGTGCCCGCCGGCCCGCTCGTACACCGGGCAGACGTTGAGGCAGGCGGAGCAGCGGATGCAGCGCAGGGCCTGACGGCCGACCTCGTCGGCGAGGGTGTCGGTGCGGCCGTTGTCGAGGAGGACGAGGTGGAAGGCCGTCGGGCCGTCGGCGTCGGCGGTGCCGGTCCACATGCTCGTGTACGGGTTCATGCGCTCGGCGGTGGAGGAGCGGGGGAGCGTCTGGAGGAAGACCTCCAGGTCCCGCCAGGTGGGGACGACCTTCTCGATGCCGACGACGGAGATCAGCGTCTCGGGGAGGGTCAGGCACATGCGTCCGTTGCCCTCCGACTCCACGACCACCAGGGTGCCGGTCTCGGCGACCATGAAGTTGGCGCCGGAGATGCCCACCTTGGCGCGGAGGAACTTCTCCCGCAGGTGCAGGCGGGCCGCTTCCGCGAGTTCGGCGGGCGAGTCCGTGAGGCCGTCGGGGGCGGGCCTGCCCCAGTTCTCCATCGTGTGGCGGAAGATGTCGCGGATCTCGGCGCGGTTGCGGTGGATGGCCGGCACCAGGATGTGGGAGGGGCGGTCCTCGCCGAGCTGGACGATCAGCTCGGCGAGGTCGGTCTCGTAGGCGCGGATGCCCTCGGCCTCCAGGGCCTCGTTCAGCCCGATCTCCTGCGTGGCCATCGACTTGACCTTGACGACCTCGGTCTCGCCGGTGGCCTTCACCAGGTCGGCGACGATCCGGTTCGCCTCGGACGCGTCCGCCGCCCAGTGCACGGTCCCGCCGGCCTCCGTGACGGCATTCTCCAACTGCACCAGGTACGCGTCGAGGTGACGGAGCGTCCGGTCCTTGATCCGCCTCCCGGCCTCGCGCAGCTCCGCCCAGTCCGCCAGCTCGGCCACGGCCCGCGCCCGCTTGTCGCGGATGGTGTGCGTGGCGTGGCGCAGGTTCGCGCGCAGAGTGGTGTCGCGTACGGCGTCGTGCGCGGCCTTCGGGAAGGACGGCATGCCGATGAAGGTCCCGCTCATGCGAAGGGCTCCTCTTCCGTGCTCGCCAGGATCTCGGCGAGGTGCAGGACGCGCTGCGGGGCGTCCTGGCGGCGCAGCATCCCGCCGAGGTGCATCAGGCAGGAGTTGTCGGCGCCGCACAGGAACCCGGCGCCGGTGGACAGGGAGTTGCGGATCTTGTGGGCGGCCCAAGCCCCCCCCACCTCCCGGTTGGTCTCGGCGTAACTTCCGCCCCAACCCCCCCCACCCCCCCCCCCCCGCCCCCCCCCCCGCCCCCCGCCCGTAAAGGCCGCCACTATGGGGCGC
>NZ_JBHYKM010000013.1:73070-92448 GCF_042741435.1 Streptomyces sp. NPDC058955
CTCGCGCGACTCACACACAGAGACAGATCACGCAAGACCCGCGCCCCCCCCCCCCCCCCCCACGTCCGGGTTCTTCACGGCGAAGGTGCCGCCGAAGCCGCAGCACTCCTCCGCCCCGGGCAGCTCCACCAGCTCCAGGCCCTTCACGGCCTCCAGGAGGCGGCGCGGGCGCTCGCCCAATCCGAGCACGCGCAGGCCGTGGCAGGAGGGGTGGTAGGTGACCCGGTGCGGGAAGTACGCGCCGACGTCCGTCACGTCGAGGACGTCGACCAGGAACTCCGTCAGCTCGTACGTCCTCGGCAGGAGCGAGGAGGCGGCCTCGGCCAGCGCGTCGCCGCGCCCCTCGGCCCGGGCCCTGCGCCCGATCCTCGGGTAGTTGTCGCGGACCATGGCGACGCACGAGCCGGACGGGGCGACCACGTGGTCGTAGCCCTCGAAGGCACGGGCCATGCGGTGGACCAGCGGTTCGGTCTCGCGGCGATAGCCGGTGTTGTACTGCGGCTGTCCGCAGCAGGTCTGCGCCTCGGGGAAGTCCACGGTGACGCCGAGGCGTTCGAGGAGTCTCACGGTGGCGACGGCCGTGGCGGGATGGACCGCGTCGTTGACGCAGGTGGCGAAGAGGGCGACACGCATCAGGGGTTCCTCGGGGCGGGGTCGGGTCGGGCGGCGGCCGCGTCCCGGGCGGCGCTGTCACCCCGCGGGGCGTAGTGCCGCAGGTGGTGGGTGGAGACGATGAGCCGGCGCATGTCGGCGAGGTCCCCGACCAGGACGGCCGCGCGGGCCTGGACGAGGATGTTACCCAGCGCGGGGGCTTGGGTGGGGCCGGCGACGACGGGCAGGCCGGTGGCGTCGGCGGTGAGCCGTCACAGCAGGTCGTTGCGCGCGCTGCCGCCGACGGCGGGCCGCCTATCATGCGGCCTATGGCGGCTCAGGACGGCGGGGCGATCGTGATCGACGACAAGCGGATCGTGCGGGGTGACACGCGGCGGGCGGCGATCCGCGCCGCCGCGACCCGGGAGTTCGGGCGCAAGGGCTTCGAGAAGGCGCGGATCGCCGACATCGCGCGGGAGGCCGGCGTGACCGACGCGGGCGTGCTGCACCACTTCCCGCGCAAGCGGGACCTCTTCATCGCCGTCGTCGAGCTGCGGGAGGACGTCTACCGCGGGCTCCACGGGCGCGGGTTCGCGAGCGTGCGGGAGCTGTTCGACGGGCTGATCGGCGCGGTGCGGCTGGCGGCCGAGGATCCCGACCTGGTCCGGTTCCGCCGGATGCTGACGGGGGCCGCGAGCATCGAGGGGCATCCGATCGAGGGACGCCACCGGGAGAACCTGGAGCGCGCGCTGGACCTGTTCGTGCCGGTCGTCCGTCGGGGGGTCGAGAGCGGCGAACTCGCCGCGGACACCGACCCCGAGCAGATCGTGCTCGAACTGCTGGCCCTGAACGAGGGCATCCGGGACCAGTGGGTCACCCTCCCCGAACGCGTCGACTACGTCGGCGTGTTCACGGCCGCGGTCGACGGCCTCTACCGGCGCGCCGCCGCTTCCTGACACCGCCGGATGCCACCCCGGCACGCACGACGGGGCGGCATCCGGGCGGGGCGGTCAGGAGGCGGCGGGGGCGAGCAGCCGGCCGCGCAGCCGGGCGAGGGCGTCCTCGTCGAGCCCGTGGGCCGTCAGATAGCCGACGGCGCCGCCGTACCGGGTGTCGAGGAGGTCGAGCGTCCGCTCCATCACCGGGGCGGGACTGCCGCTGATCAGCGACGCGATGCCCGGGGTGATCTCGACGCCCATGGCGCGCACGGACGCCAGCATCCGGTCCGTCCACGCGCCGCGCAGTCGCGTCTCGCTGAGGGCGTAGTCGGCGACGATCTCGCCCCGGTCCACGCCCACGGCCTCCAGGACGAGCGCCACGGCCAGTCCCGTGCGGTCCTTGCCGGCCGTGCAGTGGACCAGGACGGCGCCGTCCTCGGTGTCGGCGACGAGGCGGGCGACGCGGGCGAAGGTGGGGCCCGCCGTGGCGAGGAGGCCCGCGTACAGGTCGTCCAGGCTCGGTATGTCGGTCATGCTCTGGGCGGCGCCGTCCAGCAGGGGCAGCCGGACGGTGACGGGGTGCGGGGCGGGCGGACCGGCGTCGGCCTCGCGCCGGGAGCGGAGATCGGCGACCAGGGAGATTCCGCCGCCGAGCAACAGCGCGCGTCCGGCCTCCGTCAGGGCCGCGGGGGCGGCGGAGCGGCACAGGACCGCGGGCCGGACGGTGCCGGTCGCGGCCTGGAGTCCGCCGACGTCACGGAAGTTGACGAGTTCCGCCGGTGCGCCGATGTGTCGTTCGTCGAGTCGCTGGTCGTGCACGGGATTCACAGGGATGCGTCCTTGATCGTTGTGGAGGGGACAGGGGAATGAGGTGTGGGGTCCGGGTCGCGGCGCAGGACCGGGCGGAGGCCCGGGAGGACGGCCAGCGAGAGCGCCACGGCGACGGCGGCCGTCAGATAGAGCGACGTGTAGTTCTGTGCGTGCCCGGAGACCGGGTCGGGGCCGCCGAGGGTGAGGACGAGCGGGGCGAGCGCGGGTGCCACCGACTGGGGGATCGTCTTGGCCAGGTTGAAGATGCCCAGGTACTTGCCCTCCTCGCCGGCGGGCAGGGTGCGCAGGACGAGGGCCAGGTCGATGGAGTAGTACGCGCCGAGGGCGAAGCCCGCGAGGAGGGTGCCGGCCCAGAACACCGCGAGGTCGCCGCTGAACGCCTTCATGAGCAGGGAGGCGGTCATCGCCGTGACGGCCGCGACGACGAAGGGCCGGTAGTCGCCGCGGCGCGCGGCGAGGTGGCCGCAGGCGAAGGCGGCCGCCACGTTGCACGCGGCTCCGGCGATGACGGCGAGGGATTGATGTTGTGCAGTTTATTGACGACAGTCGGTAGAACGCCTAATTTCACGGTGTCCTTCCCCCGATCCAGGGAGACCGCGATGCCCTCGTCCCCCGCCGCCTCACCCGAGCAGACCCGACAGCTCCGCCGGGTCGCCTTGTCCGGACTGCTCGGCACCGCCGTGGAGTTCTACGACTTCCTGGTCTACGGCACCGTCGCCGCCCTCGTCTTCGGCGAGCTGTTCTTCCCCGGCGCCGACCCCGCCGTGGGCACCATCGCCGCGTTCGGCACCTTCGCCGCCGGCTATGTCGCCCGCCCGCTCGGCGGCATCGTCTTCGGACACTTCGGCGACCGGCTCGGCCGCAAGAGCATGCTGCTGCTCACCATGGGCCTGATGGGCGGCGCCAGCTTCCTCATCGGTCTCCTCCCGACGTACGACGCCATCGGCGTGTGGGCGCCCGTCCTGCTCATCACCCTGCGCGTCGTCCAGGGCCTCGCCATCGGCGGCGAATGGGGCGGCGCCACGCTGATGGTCGTCGAGCACGCGGGGGAGCGGCGGCGCGGGCTGTGGTCCGGCTTCACCCAGATGGGCGCGCCGCTCGGCTCCCTGCTCTCCGCCGCCGTCGTCGGCCTCGTCTCCACGCTTCCCCGGGACGAGTTCGCCGCCTGGGGCTGGCGCGTGCCGTTCCTGCTGAGCGTGCTGCTGCTCGGCGTCGGACTCTTCGTACGGCTCAAGGTGACGGAGAGCCCGCTCTTCGACCAGGTCAAGAAGACACGGGCGGAGACCCGCATGCCGATCCTCGACGTCCTGCGCCGCCCCCGACAGGTCCTGCTGGCCTGCTGCGTCGGCATCGGCGCCTTCACCGCCCAGTCCCTGCTGACCAGCTACCTCATCGCGTACGCCACCGGCATCGGCTACCCCCGCCCCCAGGTGCTCACCGCGCTCACCGCGTCCGCGGCCGTCGCCCTCGTGGTGCTGCCCTGCGCCTCCGCGCTCTCCGATCGCGTCGGCCGCCGGCCGGTCGTCCTCGCCGGAGCCGTCGCCTCGGCCGCGACCGCCTTCCCGGTCCTCGCGCTGGTCGACGCGAAGTCACCGGGCGCGCTGATCCTCGCCGTGGTCATCGGCCACGGCGTCTGCCAGTCCCTCATGTACGCCCCGCTGGGCGCGCTGTTCAGCGAGATGTTCGGCACCCGCGTCCGCTACACCGGAGCCTCCCTCGGCTACCAGGGCGCCACCCTCATCGGTGCCGGCTTCTCGCCGATGATCGCCGGAAGCCTCGTCGCCGGCAGCGACAGCGGCACCCCCGTCGCCCTGCTGCTGTGCGGCGGCTCCGTCGTCACCGCCCTGACCGTGTGGCTCGTGCGCGAGACCAGCCGCACGTCCCTGTCCGACACCACGACCGGACCCGTCGGCACCCCCCGCGGAGAGGAGATCCCGGCATGACGACACGACACCCCCTCCGCACCCGCACCCGCGTGGCGTGCGCGACGGCCCTCCTCGTCGTCGCCGGCGCCCTCCCCACCTCCTCCGCCGCCGCGGACACCGACCCGGTGCACCTCGACGGCCGACTCCCCTCGGGCGCCACCTACGCGATGGACGTGCCCGCCCACTGGAACGGCACCGTCCTGCTCTTCAGCCACGGCTACCGCGACGCCCGCGGCCCCAACCCCGCCGAGGTCGCCCCCGACGCCGCCACCCGGGCCCTCCTGCTCCGCGACGGCTACGCGCTCATCGGGTCCTCGTACGCCACCGCCGGCTGGGCGGTCACGGACGCGGTCCCCGACCAGCTCGCCACCCTGACCGCCTTCACCGAACGCTTCGGGACGGCCACGCGCACCGTCGCCTGGGGACGGTCGTACGGCGGACTCGTCACCACCGCCCTCGCCGAGCGCGCCCCGCGACGGATCGACGGCTCCCTCTCCCTCTGCGGCCTCGTCCAGGGCGGCGTCGCCAACTGGAACAACACCCTCGACCCCGTCTTCGCCCTCAAGACGCTCCTCGCGCCGGACGCGGACCTCCCCCTGGTGGACATCGCCGACCAGACGGCCGCCACCGAGGCGGCCGACGAGCTCACCGCCGCCGTGGACGCGGCCCAGACGACACCCGAGGGCCGGGCCCGCATCGCCCTCGCCGCGGCCCTGCACAACATCCCGGTCTGGAACGACACCACGCAGCCCCGCCCCGACCCGACCGACCGGGACGCCCGGCAGGCCAACCAGTACCAGGCCGTCAAGGGCCTGCTGAAGGTCGCCGCGTTCAACTGGCGGCAGGAGGCCGAGACCCGCGCGGGCGGCAACATGTCCTGGAACACCGGCGTCGACTACGCCAGGCTGCTCGCCCGCTCCTCCGTCCGCGAGGAGGTCACCGAGCTCTACGACAAGGCCGGACTGTCCCTCGGCAAGGACCTCGCCACCCTTCGCACGGCCCCGCGCGTCAGCGCCGACCCGGACGCCGTCGCCTGGATGAGCCGCACCAGCTCTTTCACGGGCCGGCTGCGCAAGCCGCAACTGTCCGTCCACACCGTCGGCGACGCCCTCATCCCCGCCCAGGCGGAGAGCGCCCTGCGGCGCGCGGTCGGCGCGGCCGGCGCGACGCCCCTCCTGCGCCAGGCGTACACCGACAACGCGGGCCACTGCACCTTCAGCCCCGCCGAACACCTCGCGGCCCTGCACGCGCTGGAAGACCGCCTGACCACCGGCGCGTGGCACGGCACCGACCCGGACTCCCTCAACGCCCGGGCCAGGGCAGCCGATCCGACGACCCCGACCCGCTACGTCCCGTACCGCGCGACCCCCTACCCGCGCCCGTACGACCTCGCGCACCCCGCCGACGCCCGCTGAGAACGGCACGACCGCACGACCGCCCGCCGACGGCCCGGCGGGCGGACGTATCCTTTCCCGCGTGGAGGACAACACCGGGCAGGACACGTCGGAGGGGCCGCAGCAGCGCCCCCAGTCGCTCCTGCTCGCCTTCTTCGGCAACCACGTGCTGGAGGAGGGCGAGCTGGGCGTCTCCTCGGGCAGCGTCATCGACGTCCTCGGCCGCGTGGGGATCGGCGAGCAGGCCGTACGCTCCACCCTCACCCGCATGGTCAACCGCGGCCTCCTGCACCGCCGGCGCGTGGGCCGCAAGATGTTCTTCGGCCTGACCCCGCAGGCGCGGCGCGTCCTGGACGACGGCCGCACCCGCATCTGGCAGCAGAGCGCCGTCAACGACGACTGGGACGGCACCTGGACCCTGCTCGGCTTCTCCCTCCCCGACTCCTGGAAACGGGAGCGCCACGACCTCCGCTCGCACCTCACCTGGTCCGGCTTCGGCGCGCTGTACAGCGGACTGTGGATCGCCCCCGGCCGGGTCGACGTCTCCGCGACCGTCGCGGACCTCGGCCTCTCGGCGCACGTCAAGGTCTTCCACGCCGAGGCGGCCGAGTTCACCGACGTCGAGCAGATGATCCGCGACACCTGGGACCTGGAGTCCCTCGCCCACCGCTACGCCGCCTTCGACGCCCGCTGGACCGCCCGCCCCGGCACCGGCCCCGACGACGACCCGCTCGCCACCCGGCTCCGGCTCGTCGACGAATGGCTGTGGACCATCCGCACGGACCCCCGCCTCCCCGCCCGCCACCTCCCACCCACCTGGCCCGCCCGGGCGGCCCAGGAGACCTTCCGCCACGTCGCCGCACAGACGGAGGCACCCGCCCGGACGATGGCGCGGGAGATCCTTGAGACCACGCCCCTGCACGGAGAAGACACCCGGTGAGGGACGCGCGGCCGCGGCGACGCCACGCCCTCCGACCGTGACCTGCGATCCTCGCCCGCGCGCACGTGATGCCGCGCACACCGGGCCGGGACCCCGCCGCGCACGTGTTAGCTTCCGGCGGTGATGTTCAGGGCGGCGGACGACCGCGACCTCGGCGCGGCACCGTCCGCTCACGGCCCGGCGGCCGAGCCCGTGGGGGCAGGCTCCGCCGACCCCCTGGGACTGCTCGACCTGTTCGGGGACTCCTTCGTACGCGACCCCCACCCCTGGCTGGACCGGCTGCGGTCCGAGGCGCCCGTGCACCGGGACCCCGCCACCGGGCTGTGGCTGGTCAGCCGCCACCAGGACATCCGGCAGGTCCTGCTCGACACGGACCGGTACCTCCCCGACAACGCCCAGAGCGCCGTCACCCCGCTGCCCGTCGCCGTCATGCGGATCCTCGTCCGGGCCGGCTTCAGGCTCCCGCCCGCGCTCGCCAACAACGGGACCCCGAGCCACGCGGGACTGCGTCGGATCGTGTCGCGGTTCTTCGACGCGCGGAGCGTCGCCGGCGCCGTACCGACGATCGAGCGCATCGCCGGCGAACTGCTCGACGCGCCGGCCGGACGCGGCACGGACCGCGCCGACCTCGACCTCTTCGGCTCCTTCGCGCAGATCCTCCCCTGCCGGGTGCTGATGGAACTCCTCGGGATCCGCGGTGTCGACCCCGCCACCCTGATCGCCTGGAGCGACGCCTCACTGGAGCTGTTCTGGGGCAGGCCCACGCCCGCACGGCAACGGGAGCTGGCGGAACTCGTCGCGGAGTTCCACCAGTGGCTCGCCGCCACCGTCCGCGGCGACACCGCGCCGCCCGGCTCCTTCGTCGCCGCGCTCGCCGCCCACCGGCTGCCCGACGGCACGCCCCTGGACGCCGACACGGCGGTGGCCGCCTGCTTCTTCGTGTTCATCGCCGGCCAGTCCACCACCGGCCAGCTCCTCGCGACCGTGCTCCGCAGCGCCCTCGCCGAGCCCGGCATCTGGCCGCGCGCGGCGGCGGAGCCGGGCCTGGCCGAGGCGTGGGTGGAGGAGGTCCTGCGCCGTGAACCGCCCGTGACCACCTGGCGCAGGGTGACCGCGGAACCCACCCGCCTGGGCGGAGTGGACCTGCCCGCGGGCGCCCACGTGCTGCTGATGCTGATGGGCAGCGGCTCCGACCCGGACGTCTTCCCGGACCCGGCGCGGATGTGCCCGCGACGGCACAACGCCCGTGGCCACCTCGCCTTCGGAGCCGGCCGCCACCTCTGCCCCGGCGCCACCCTGGCCCGTACGGAGGCGGCGGTCGCCCTGCGGGCGGCGGCGCGCCGCCTGCCCGGCCTCCGCCCGGCGGACGCGTCGGCGGAACCTCCCATGCTCGGCCTGCTGTCGTTCAGGGCTCCCTTGCAGGTGAGGGTCGAGAGGTAGGGGAACGGCGACGCCACCGGGCGGTGCGCCGATCACCCCAGCATGCGGGCCCGAACCTTCCGCTTCTATGGCAAGGCGCGCCACACCTGGGTCCCCGGATGTGGTGGGACGACATGTGGGCGCGGCTCCCCGCCGTTCCTCAGGATGTCCGCATCTCACCCCCATCTGGAGATGCGAAATGACGATCAGGAAGATTCTCGTCGCCGCCCTGGCGGTCGTCGGCATCGCCGCCACGACGGCCGGCGGCGCGACGGCGGCCGTCCCGGCGCCGACGACGGGCCCGCTGCAGCAGTACGACATCAGCTCGACGTACGTGAGCGGGCTCTCGTCCGGCGGGTTCATGGCCAACCAGATGCACGTCGCCCACTCCGATGTCTTCCAGGGCGCCGGCATCTTCTCGGCCGGCCCGTACGACTGCGCCCAGAACAACCTCAACACGGCCCTGTACGCGTGCATGGACACCTTCCAGACCCGCAAGTCTCCAGCTCAGCTCGAGCAGTTGACCCGGGACCGGGCGGCCGCCGGCAAGGTGGACCCGGTCGCCAACCTCTCCGGCGACAAGGTCTGGCTGTTCCACGGGACCAACGACAGCACGGTCAAGGCGCCCGTGAACGACGACCTCGCCACCTACTACCGCGACCTCGGGGCGGACGTCGTCTACGACAACACGTCCGCCTCGGGGCACGCCTGGGTCAGCCCGATCGGCCCCAACTCCTGCACCTCCACCAGCTCGCCGTACATCAACGACTGCGGCGGCGACCCGGTGAAGGACATGCTGACCCACCTGCTCGGCAGCGTGAAGCCCGCCAGTTCCTCCGCCCTGACCGGAAAGCTGGTCCGGTTCGACCAGAGCGCGTACACGCCCGGCGGCAGCCCCGGCGCGATCAGCATGGGCGACGAGGGCTTCGCCTACGTGCCGCAGTCCTGCCAGAGCGGCGCCTCCTGCACACTGATGGTCACCCTCCACGGCTGCTACCAGTACTTCGGCCTGGTCGGCAACGCGCTCATGGACAAGGCGTACCTCAACGAGTACGCCGACACCAACGACATGATCGTCCTGTACCCGCAGGCGACGACCATGACCGGCAACCCCCGCGGCTGCTGGGACTGGTGGGGATACAAGTCCGCCGACTACGCCCAGAAGAGCGGCCCGCAGATGACGGCCGTGATGAACATGGCCAAGGCACTCGGCGCCGCCGGCACCACGAACCCCCCGGGCTCGCTCCCCGCCCCCACCGGCCTGGCCGTCACGGCCACCACGGACACCACCGCGTCCCTGTCCTGGAGCGCGGTGCCCGGCGCGGCCTCGTACCACGTCTACCGCGACGGCACGAAGGTGAACAGCGCCCCGGTCACCGCCACCACCCACACGGACTCCGGCCTGACCGCCGGCACCACGTACGGCTACACGGTCGCCGCCGTGGACTCCGCCGGCGCGGTCGGCGCCCGGTCCGGCGCGGTGAACGCCACCACCACCGGCTCCGTCGCGGTGTGCGTGACCGCCACCAACTACGCCCACACCCAGGCCGGCCGCGCCCACCAGTCCGGCGGCTACGCCTACGCCAACGGTTCGAACCAGAGCCTCGGCCTGTGGAGCGTCGGAGTCTCCAGCACCATCAAGGAGACCTCCCCGGGCCACTGGGTGAAGTGCTGACGCCCTGCCCCCGGAACGGTGAGACCTCGCCCGTGGACTCCCACGGGCAAGGCCTCACCGCACGCCCTCCCAGAGGAGACGTTCCGCCGCGCGCGGGTCGTCGACCGGAGCGGCGGTGGCCGCGGCGCCGAAGACCATCGTCGTCCGGTTCCCCGCCGGGTCGTACGACGGCCAGCCGGGATCGCCCGTCGTCGCGAAGGAGACCCAGGCCCCGTGGACGGCGTCCGCGAGGGCCTGGGGCGGGTCCGCGCCGAGGAGCGGGGCGGAGGACGGATCGTGGAGGCGGTCGAAGACGAAGGGCAGTTCGAGGGCGTGGCAGGCGCCGAGGGCCCCGTCGAACCGCGGGGAGCGCCAGGCGAACTCGTAGAGGTACGAACCCGGGACGGCTTCGGCGAGACGGACGGCGGGGATCCGGTAGAACCAGTCGGTCGCCACCGCGTCGAGGAGCGCGCCCGGCGCGGCGGCGGGGCGGGCCGCCCGGTAGACGGGCAGGGCCTCGGCCGGGTCGAGACCGTAGGCCGCGGTCATGGCGTGCAGGGCGGACGCCGGCACGGAGCCGAGACGTCCGGTGGGGACCAGGAAGAGGCGGTACTCCTCGCGGTTGCTGCCCACCAGGAGGTCGACGCCGCAGTCCGGTCCGGGGAGAGCGAGGTCCGGGAGGACCGGTTCGAAGGGCATCAGGTTGCGGGCGACCTCACCCCACCGGGCCGGTTCGGCGGACACCTCCGCACGCAGTTCCGCCTGGGCGGGCAGGAGCGCACGCAGGGGGACCGCCGCGAACGCCTCCGGAGTGGGCTCGATGCCCAGCTTCTCCGCCAGGCGGGCCGCCACCAGGTCGGCCGAGGAGGGACGCAGGAAGTGATGGCAGGCGCCGCTCTGGAGGATCGCCCGGCGGAACAGGCCCCGGGCCGCGTCCATGGTCAGGAGCGCGCCGATGCTCATCGCGCCCGCCGACTCGCCGAAGACGGTCACCCGCTCCGGATCGCCGCCGAAGGAGGCGATGTTGTCCTGGACCCAGCGGAGGGCGGCGATCTGGTCGAGCAGGCCGCGGTTGTCGGGCCGGCCGGGCAGCCGCAGGAAGCCGTCCGCTCCCAAACGGTAGTTGAGCGTGACGCAGACGACGCCGTCGCGCGCGAAGGCGCTCCCGTCGTACGCGGACACCGATCCCGCGCCGTTGCTGAACGCCCCGCCGTGCAGCCAGACCATCACCGGCAGGCCGGCGCCCCGCTCCGGGGCCGGGGTCCAGACGTTGAGGTTGAGGCAGTCCTCGCCAGGGATCTCGTGGTCCGGCACGAGGGCGTCGAACGGCGGCGCGTAGGGGGCGTGCGGCGCGGTCGGGCCGTGGGCCGTGGCGTCCCGGACGCCGGTCCAGGGCTCGGGCGGCGCCGGCGCGAGGAACCGCAGGGCGCCGAAGGGCGGAGCGGCGTACGGGACGCCGAGGAACGCGGTCACGCCGGAGGGGGAGGTCCGGCCGCGGACCTCCCCCTGGCGCGTGCGGCACACCGTCATGCCGACAGGACCTCCAGCAGCGCCGTGCCGAACTCCTCGGGGCGTTCCAGGTGGACGGCGTGCCCGGCGTCCGCCACGACGACCTCCCGCACCGGGCCGCCGGCCGCCGCGTACCGGTCCAGGACGTGACGCGTCTGCGCCAGCATCGGCTGCGCCGGGGTGCCGTCCCATCCCGGGACCGCGCCGAGCGCGCCGAGGTGCGCCAGGTCGAACATCGAGGTGTCGGAGACGATGACGTCGTCCTCGCCCCGGATCCACAGGACGGGCGGCTTGGGGTCGACGAGGTGCAGGTCGTCGACGCGGAAGTGGGTCGGGGCGAGGCAGTTGAGCACCCCGCGCGTGCCCGGCGCGATCCCCGGCCAGGCGGCCGAGGCCGTGCTGTCGCCGGGGTAGTGGTCGTCGCCGGTGCGGGTGGTGAGCATGGACTCGACGTACGCGTCCTCGTGCGCGGGGCGCAGCGGCGGCTTGACGTAGCAGGTCGTCAGGACGGTGCGGGGCGAGAGCGGGGAGCCCTCGCTCCGGTCGCCCTCGGCGAGGAGCCGGACGAACTCCGGGTTGGCGGTGCCGCCGCCGGACCCGGCGCCGTCGGCGGAGTTGAGGGTGCCGTCCACGCCGTGCGTACCGCCGAAGCCGTAGGGGGAGACCGGGTTGACCAGGGTCAGGGACCGCACGGCGGCCGGGTGGTCGCGCAGGTACTGCAGGACGACACCGCCGCCCATGGACCAGCCGACCAGGTGGGCCCGGTCGATGTCGAGGGCCACCAGCAGCTCGGCGAGGTCGTCGGCGTAGTCCCGCAGGCCGCGGGTGGCGTCGACGGGCAGGGGGTCGGTCCCGCCGAAACCGCGCAGGTCGACGGCGAGGGGCCGGTAGCGGTCCGGGAGCGCGGCCATGGCCGAGTGCCAGAAGACGGAGGAGGAGACGTTGCCGTGGACGAAGACGACGGGTTCGCCGTCGGCCCTGGCCTCGGTGATCTGCTGGGTCAGTCGGCCGGTGGTGACACGGCGGGTGGGGAGCGTGGTCATGGTTCTTCCGGGTCCTTGTCGAGGTTCTCGTCGCGGTTTCTCGTCGCGGGTTCCTGCGGCGGGCTCCTGCCGGGGGTCGGTCAGGAGAGCCAGGCGGCGACCTGGGCGGCGGCGCCGCTGTGCCAGCCCAGTTCGAGGTGGTTGGCGGTCGCGATCGTGGCCTTGCCGCCGACGGTGGGGATGCCGGTGGTGTCGAGCGCGCTGGAGACGAAGACGACGCCGTCGCTGGGCCCGCGGTTCTCGTTGAAGATGCCGAGGACGTCGGCGGAGCCGCCGGCCAGCAGGTACGTGGTGACGGACGCCGGCACTCCGGCGCCGTGCAGCGGGGCGATGAGCGATCCGGCGTCGATGGCGGCCTGGATGCCGCTGCCGGCCGTGTAGAAGCCCTGGCCGCCGTAGTAGGTCGTGTACCAGTCCTGGGCGGCGCCGTCGACTCCGTACACCCCGTCCCAGCGGGCCAGCATCTGCCGCTGGCCGGGGTAGTTGTCGTGTCCGCCGGCCGGTGTCATCGAGAACTCGGGGTGGGCCGTGTACAGGCCGTAGCAGGTCATGTGGGAGTGCGGGGAGGGCGCGTTGATCTTGCCTCCGCACTCCGGCCAGACGGAGAAGTCGTGGGCCCAGCCGTGGGCGTACGGGTAGTCGTAGCCGCCGTTCGGGCCGCCGAGGGTGACCAGCCGCCGTACGTCACCGGCGTAGGCCCGTCCCCAGCTCGGTTTCACGGACGACACGTACGCGCGCGTGGACATCTCGCCCTTGCTCCAGCCGACCAGATCGACCGCGGCGACGCCCAGCTTCGCCTTGATGACGGCGATCGCGTCGCCGACGATCTGCGCCTGCATCAGGTTGTCGCCCTGTTTGTGCGCGAAGCCGACGGCGAAGACGCGGTGCCCGCGCGCGGAGAGGTACTGCATCAGGCCCGTGGACGGGCAGGAGGCGGCGCCGCAGCCGTAGCCGCCGGACTCGCCGGGGTTGGCCCAGGCGCGGTCCGCGGTGTCGTTCGCGCCGTGCACGAGGAGGACGGGCGTGGTGCGGGCGCCGGTGTTCCAGCCGGGGGCCGAGTAGAGCAGGAACCGGTCGGAGGAGGGCCGGGCGACACCGCCGAAGTACGTGACGCGCTTGCCGTCCTGGTCGCCGCGCCCGTCCGCCGGATAGCCCTCGGTGCGGAAACCGCTGGTCGTGTCGCGGTAGCGCTCCACGCCCGCCCACCCGTTGGTGACGGTGCCGGCGCCGTAGCTCGCCTCCAGGGTGAGGTACGGGGGCGGCGCGGCGGCGGCGGTCACCGTCGTGCCGCTCGCGGCGCCGGAGGGTGCCAGCACGGTCGCGGCGACGATGCCCAGCAGGGCCAGGGCGCGTGCGGCGCGCGACGGCCATCGACGCCCCGCCTTCCAACGGCCGGTCATGTCCACGTCTCTCCCTTCGCGCGCGGCTGCGCGTCCGCCGGTGCCGTCCGGGCACGGGGTGGCACACGCTAGACGGGCCGTGCGGGCGAGGGGCATGTGGGTGCCCCACACAATGGAGGTCCGTTCCATGGTGCGGGGCGCGGCAGCGAGGCGTATCGACAGGGAGCCGTGTCGGCAGGGGGCGCCGTCAGCGGCCGACGGGGTCGCCGTCCGCGCCGTCGGTCCGGCCGATCATCATCAGGTGGCCGCCGTGGTGCAGGGGCGTGCTCAGCCGTACCCGGGACGTCTCCTCGCCGGTCCGCGCGTCGACGAGGTGGATCTCGCCGTGGCCGCCACGGGTGACGGCCACGAGGTCGGAGCCGGGTGAGGCGGCGACCGCGCGGCGTTCGACGCCTTCCCAGGGCGTGCCGCCGGCCTTCGGGGCGCCGTCCATGGCGGGCAGGGGGACGCGCCGGAGGGCGTGGTCGGCGTCCAGGAGGACGAGTTCGTCGCCGTCGGGGTGGACCCGGGTGAAGGCGGTGTGGTTGCGGGCGAGTGCCAGGCGGAAGACCAGGCCGGGACCGAGGTCGGTGAGGGACGTGCGGCCCGTCGTCAGGTCGTGGCGCCACGCCTGGTTCGTCCACTCGTGCCAGCGCAGCGGGTCGGGCGAGCCGCCGCGCAGCGTGGTCCACAGGGCCGGCCGGCGGGTGTCGAGGCGCAGGTACCAGCCCCGGGCGGGGGATTCCCACGGGATCACCGCGCCGGTCAGGAGCGTGTCGCCGTCCCGGCGGGCCGTGTGCACTCCGGCCGCCGTGGCCGCGAACACCCGTCCGGTGACCGGGTCGTGGGCGTCGCCGTGTCCGTCGTCGGGCAGCGGCAGCAGCGCGTGGGGCGGGGCGGCGGGGCACCCGGGCGGGGCCGCGAGGAGGTCCGCGAACCGGTGGGCGGCCAGCCCGCCCGGTGTCCTGTGGCGCAGTACGGCGAGCGGGTCGCCGCCGCCCAGGACGGTCACGCCGGGCTCGTCGGCGCGGGTGCGGACGCGGGCGCTCTCGCCGGTGGCCAGGTCGACGACCGTCAGGAGGTCCGACCACGGTGTGGTGTTCTTGCCCAGGCCGGTCGTCACGGCCAGGTGGCGGCCGGTGGGATCGCAGGCCAGGTGTTCGGCCGGCACGGCGACGGGGACCGCGCGTTCCACGAGGTCGGCGCCGAACGGGTCCAGGACGAGGAGCTCGCCCCGGCGGTCGTCGACACAGGCCACCCGCCCGCCCGGCAGGGCCAGGAACCCGGCGTGCTCGGAGAGATGGCGTCCGGTGAGGCGGGCCGTGACGGTGCCGTCGGGGACGGCCAGCACGGAGACGGATCCGGCCACGTGGTCGGAGACGAGGAGCGCGGTAGCGGGCAAGGGGTCCTCCAGGGCGATCAGGTGAAAATGATTATCATGTATGTTCTGTGCGTTCCAGGTTCCCGAGAAGAAATGAAGGCACCCATGCTGAGCGCACCGTCGAGATCCGTACGCAGTTGGCTCACCGCGGCCGTGCTGGGTTCCGTCCTGGTCGGCTGCGGCGCGCCCTCGGAGGCGCCCGCGCAGGACAAGCCCCGTCCGGTCGCGAAGGCCGAGGTCACCGTCGAACCCATCGAGGCGGCGACGGAGTTGACCGACGTCAACGGCGTCCGGATCGCCCTGGAGAAGAAGCCGGAGCGGATCGTCTGCCTCTTCGCGCTCTGCGACGACATCCTGACCGAACTCGGCATCGTGCCGGCCGCCACCAACAGCGCCCTGCTCTCCCACCCCCGCTTCCTCGGCGAGGCCGAGGCGAAGAAGGTCCCCGTCGTCCCCGGCGGATTCATCGCCCCGGAGGTGGAGGCGATCCTCTCCCACAAGCCGGACCTCGTGATAGGCCTCGGGGACACCCACGGCAAGCTCGCCCCGGCACTGAAGGGCGCCACCACGTTCTGGGCCATGCAGCCCGAGACGTGGGAGGACAGCGTGGGCTACCTGCGCGACACGGCCGCCCTCACCGGCCGCACCGAGGCGGGGGAGAAGGCCGAGAAGGCTTTCCGGGCCAAGCTCGCGGCGGCCGAGAAGACGCCGAGCGACAAGACCGCCCTCATCATCTACGGCAGTGACGAGAACTTCGGCGTGGCCACCCCGGACGGCGACGTCACCGCCAGCCTGTTCCCCCGGTTCGCCGACTACCCGTGGAAGTCCCGGGGCGTCGAAGGCAGTTACAGCCTGGAGGAGATCCTCGCCCAGGACGTCGACGTGCTGTTCGTCGAGACGATGAGCTTCGGCGGCGCCGACGGCAAGCTGTCGGAGAAGCTGGCGAAGAACCCGCTCTGGGGCAAGATCCCGGCGGTGCGCGACGGCGCCGTCCACGAGGTGGACTCCGAGGTGTGGGCCAAGGGGCGCGGCACCCGCTCGATGGGCATCGTCCTCGACGAGGCCACGGCCGCGCTGCGGTGAGCGCCACCCCCTCCGCAGGAACCGGCCGCTCCCCGGGGGCCGGCCCCTCCCCGGTGGCCGTCACGCCCTCGGAGCCGGCCGGTGCGGCCGGCCGGCTCCGGCGCCGCGGACGGGCCTGGCAGCCGGTCCTCGTGATCGCGATGCTGGGCGCCGCGTCGGTGTGCCAGCTGTGTCTCGGCACCCCCTTCGTCCCGCCGCACCGGCTGCTCGGCGCGGTGCTGGACGGAGAGGCCACGCTCGCCGGCATCGTCGTCACCGAACTCCGCATCCCCCGCCTGGTGTTGGCGATCGTCGCCGGGGCCTGTCTGGGGGCGGCGGGGCTCGTGCTCCAGGAGGCGCTCCGCAACCCGCTGGCGGTCCCGGAGATGCTGGGCGTCTCCTCCGGCGCGGCCCTCGGGGTCGCGGCGCCGCTGGTCCTCGCCCTGTCCCTGCCCGCCGGGGTCCAGCCGCTGCTGGCCCTCGGCGGGGCGGTGCTCGGCGGCGGGCTCACCCTGCTCGCCGCCGGTCTCGGGCGCAGCCCCTCCGCCGTGCTCCTGACCGGCGCCGCCGTCGCCGCCGCGCTCCAGGCGGCGCTGCTCGTCCTGATGGTGATGGCCGACCAGCTCGACCTCCAGCTCATCTACCGCTACCTGCTCGGCTCCCTGTCCGCCCGGACCTGGGACGACGTCGCGGGACTGTGGCCGTGGCTGCTCGTCGCGGCACCGGCCCTCGTGCTGTGCGCGCCGGTGCTCTCGGTGATGCGGCTGGGCGACGCCGACGCCGAGGCGCTGGGGGTGCGCGCCCAGCGGGCCCGGCTGGCGGCCCTCGCCATCGCCGTCGTGCTGATCGCGCCCGTGACGGCGGTGTGCGGTCCCGTGGCCTGGGTGGGCTTCCTCGCACCCCACCTGGGCCGGTGGTTCGGCCCCGATGCCGGAGCGGTGCGGTGGCTCGTGTGGTCGGCCGCGTGGGGAGCCGTGGTCGTGGCCGTCGCCGACGTCCCCGCCCGGCTCGCACTGGCCCCCGTCGAGACACCGGCCGGTGCCTGGACGGCGCTGCTGGGCGTGCCGGCCGGCGTCGCGCTGATGCGGACCCGGCGCCGGAACCGTACGACCGGGGTAAGCGCACCGCTGGGCGGACCCCGTACGCCGGAACCTGCCGCGGCGACGGACGCGGCACCCGAGGGCACGCGCCCACCGGCCTCCTCCGGAACGACCCGGGCGGAGGGCGCGCGGTGACCCGGCGATTCGCGGTCCTCGTGGCCCTGGCCGTCGTCTGCGCCGGGGCGGAACTGGTGGCCGGGCGCGGGATGTCGCCGGCCACCGCCTGGGACGTGCTCGCAGGCGGCGGGGACGCGACGGAGCGTCACATCCTCTTCCAGCTGCGGATCCCCAGGACGCTGGTGGCGCTGGGCGCCGGAGCCGGCCTGGCCGTCGCCGGACTGGTCCTCCAGTCCGCGCTGCGCAACCCCCTCGCCGGGCCCGAGGTGACCGGTGTGACACCGGGCGCGGTCCTCGGTGCGGTCACCGCGACCGCCCTGGGGTTCGCCGGCTGGGACTCGCCCCTGGCCGTGGTCGTCGCCGCCTGCGTGGGCGGGTGCGCCGGAGCGCTCCTGCTGTGGCTGCTCGCCGGCCGTACCGGGGGAGACCCCGCCCGTACCGCCGTCCATGGGGTCCTGGTGTCGGCGGTGCTCGGCGGGTTCACCGCCATGGTGCTGCTCGTCGAGCCGGGCGAACTCGGCAGCGTCGTCCAGTGGTTGGTGGGCACCACCGAGGGCCGGGTGTGGGAGCACTGGCACCTGCTGTGGCCCTGGGCGCTGCTCTGGGGAGCGGCGGCCTGGCTGCTCACGGGGCCGCTGACGCTGCTGCGCTGCGGCGACGACACCGCCCGGGCGGCCGGGCTCTCCGTCCACCGGGCCCGCGCGCTCGCCCTGCTCTGCGCCGTGGCGCTGACGGCCGGCGCCGTGGCCGCCGTCGGGGCGCTCGGCTTCGTGGGCCTCCTCGTTCCGCACCTCGCCGTCGCCGTCTTCGGCGCGGACCTGCGCGCCGGCCTGCCCGGCGCGGCGGTGCTGGGCGCGGTCGTGGTGTGCGGGGCGGACGCGGCGGCGCAGCTGTCCTCGCGGCTGCTCGCCGACACGCTCGACGCCGGGCGGCTCACGCTCCCGGTGGGGGCGCTCACCGCCTGTCTCGGCGCGGCGCTGCTGCTCGTCGTCGTGCGGCGCGCGCCGGACCGTACGTACTGAAGCCGACGGAGGACGGAACAACATGACCCAGTCCATGGGGATCCACGTCGAAGGCGTCCACTTCGGCTACCCCGCGCGCCCCGTGCTGCGGGGCGTCGACCTGACCGTGCGGCCGGGCGAGCTGACCGCGCTCATCGGCCTCAACGGCTGCGGCAAGTCGACGCTGCTGCGGCTGGCCGCCGGCCTGCTGAAGCCGGACCGGGGGCGCGTACGCCTCGGCGGGGAGGACCTGGCCGGGCTCTCCCGGCGGGCCACCGCCGCGAGGGTGGCGCTCCTGCACCAATCCGCGCCCTCCGTCCCCGGTATGACGGTCCGTCATCTGGTGCGGCAGGGGAGGTACGCGGCCCGCGGACCGCTCGGGATGCTGCGCGAGGGGGACGACCCCGTCGTGCGGCGGGCGCTGCGCGACGTCGGCGTGGAGGAGTGGGCCGACCGGGACGTCGACGCGCTGTCCGGGGGCGAGCGGCAGCGGGTACGGCTCGCGATGGCGCTCGCCCAGGACACCCGCGTCCTGCTGCTCGACGAGCCGACGACGTACCTCGATCTGCACCACCAGCTCGACGTGCTGCGGACCGTGGTCCGGCTGCGCGAGGAGCGCGGGCTCACGGTGGTGATGGTGCTGCACGACCTGGCCCACGCGGCCCGGTTCGCCGAGCGGATCGTCGCGCTGCGCGACGGGCGGGTGGTGGCCGACGGCAGCCCGAAGGAGGTCGTCACGCCGGGGCTGCTCGCGGAGGTGCTGAACGTCGCGGGGCGGGTCGGGAGCGACCCCGAGGGCGGCTGGCCGGTGTGTTACCCAGATCACCCTCTTCCTGATCGGGAAGATCTAGAAAATGAAAATCACTTCCATTAGTGTCGTTCACGGCGCTCGACCGAACGCCTCAACTGCCTTACAGAAAAGGTGAGTTCATGAACAACGAGCAGATCTTCTCCCCGATCGTCGACCCGGGCCAGCTCGCCCACGACTCGGCCTCCCACTCCAACGCCCTCGTCGAGAACCCCTTCGAGGACACCGAGGAGTAAGCGAGGGACCTCCTCCCTCGACCGTGGGCCCGCCCGTTGCCGTTCGGGCG
>NZ_JBHYKM010000014.1:0-2772 GCF_042741435.1 Streptomyces sp. NPDC058955
CGGGCCAGCTCCCGATGGTGGAGGGCAAGCTTCCGGTGACCGGCAAGGTCGGCGCCGAGGTGACCGCCGAGGAGGCCAAGGCGCTCGCCGCCACCGTGCTCCTGCTGCGCGACGCGGCCGCCGGTCCCGAGGTCCACATGCTGCGCCGCCGCGCCTCCATGGCCTTCGCCGGCGGCGCGTACGCCTACCCCGGCGGCGGTGTCGACCCGCGGGACGAGCAGCCGGTGCGCTGGGCCGGACCTGCCCTGGAGGAGTGGGCGGACCGGCTGGGGCTCGACGACCCCGCACAGGCCCAGGCCGTGGTGTGCGCCGCGGTCCGGGAGACCTTCGAGGAGGCGGGCGTGCTGCTCGCCGGCGAGACCCCGGACACCGTCGTCGGCGACACCACCGGTGAGGGCTGGGAGCGCGACCGGGCGGCGCTGGTCGCCCGCGAGCTGTCCTTCGCGGACTTCCTCGACCGGCGCGGGCTCGCGCTCCGCTCCGACCTGCTCGGCGCGTGGGCGCGCTGGATCACCCCCGAGTTCGAGCAGCGCCGGTACGACACCTGGTTCTTCGTGGCCGCGCTCCCGGAGGGGCAGCGGACCCGGGACGTCTCCGGGGAGGCCGACCGCACGGTCTGGATCCGTCCGGCCGACGCCGCGGCCGGCTACGACCGGGGCGAGCTGACGATGATGCCGCCGACGATCGCGACCCTGCGGTCCCTCCAGCCGTGCTCCACGGCCGCGGAGGCGCTGGCGGCGGCCGGGAAGCAGTCCATGACGCCGGTGCTGGCGCACGCGCGCGTGGAGGGCGACCAGGTGGTGCTGACCTGGCCCGGCCACGACGAGTTCACCAAGCGGGTCGGGGGAGGCACCCCGTGACCGACGCCGCCGCCCTGCCGGGCCAGCCGCGCGGACTCGTCACCTCCGGTCCGGCGACCGAGCGGGCCGTGAACGTGCTCGCGCCCAACGCGTCCGCTATGACCCTGGACGGCACCAACACCTGGCTGCTCTCCGAGCCCGGCTCCGACCTGGCCGTCGCCGTCGACCCGGGCCCGCTCGACGAGGGCCACCTCCGGCACGTGATCGACACCGCCGAGAAGCTGGGCAAGCGGATCGCGCTGACCCTGCTGACGCACGGTCACCCGGACCACGCCGAGGGCGCGGGCCGCTTCGCCGAGCTGACCGGCACGGCCGTCCGCGCGCTCGACCCGGCGCTCCGCCTCGGCGACGAGGGCCTGGGCGAGGGCGACGTGGTCACGGTCGGCGGCCTGGAGCTGCGGGTGGTGCCGACGCCCGGCCACACCTCCGACTCGCTCTCCTTCCACCTCCCGGCCGACCGCGCGGTGCTCACCGGCGACACGATCCTGGGCCGGGGCACGACGATGGTCGCGCACCCGGACGGCCGGCTGGGCGACTACCTGGACTCGCTGCGGCGGCTGCGTTCGCTGACCGTCGACGACGGCGTGCACACCGTCCTGCCGGGCCACGGGCCGGTCCTGGAGGACGCCCAGGGGGCCGTGGATCATTACCTGGCCCACCGGGCGGCCCGGCTCGCGCAGGTGGAGTCGGCGGTCGAGGCGGGCCACCGGACGGCGCCGGAGGTCGTGGCGCACGTCTACGCGGACGTGCACCGCTCGCTGTGGCCGGCGGCGGAGCTCTCCGTACGGGCGCAGCTGGAGTATCTCCGGGAGCGCGGCCTGATCTGACCCCCCCCGGGAACCCGACGGCCTCCTGGAGTGTCTTACGCTCCGCTTACATCAGGCCGTAGCTCTCGGGGGAATGCCCATGTTCGTCATAGCCATCCTGCTGGTGATCGCCGCGGTGGTGCTCTGGTTCGTCGGCCGGTCGCAGGACTCGACCGGCTGGAAGCTGGGCGCCGGCGGCGCGCTGGTCGCCGGCGTCTTCTCGCTGATCGTGAGCATGACGTACGTGATCAGCGCGTACGAGGTCGGCGTGCCGGTCGCCTTCGGCAAGGTCGGGACGCCGATGACCTCCGGCATGCACGTGAAGTCGCCGTTCACCGACGTCACCACCTTCTCCACCCGCCCGGTCGACCTCAACCTCTCCGACAAGGACGTGGTCGAGGTCCGCTCCTCGCAGGGCGGCGTCATGTACGCCGAGGTCACGGTGAAGTGGGCCGTCGTCCCGGCGAAGGCCGTCGAGCTCTACAAGCTCGCGGGCAGCGAGGACGCCATCCAGCAGCGGCTGGTCTACCCGGACAGCCGTGAGATCGTCCGGAACGTCTTCGCCCGCTACACCAGCGAGCAGGGGTACGCCTCCGACCGCGAGAAGATCAACGCCGAGATCGCGAAGCTCATCACCGAGCGCCTGGAGCCGCGCGGCATCGTCGTCACCACCGTCAACCTGCGCAACGTGCGGCCCTCGGACGCCCTCCAGGGCCAGATCGACCGCAAGATCCAGCAGCAGCAGGCCACCGAGCGCGCCCTGGAGGCGGCCCGCACCGCCAAGGCCGAGTCGGACCGGCGCCGGATCGAGGCCGAGGGCATCGCCCGCGCCAACAAGATCCTCAACGACTCGCTGACCGACAAGGTCCTGGCGAACCAGTGCATCGACGCCTTCAAGGAGGCGGCGGCGAAGAACCCGGTCTACGCGGTGCCCTGCGGCACCGGCGGCTCCGCCCCGGTGATCGTGGACGGCAGCAAGCGCTGACGGGAACGCGAAGAGGGGGGGGGGCGGGGGCGCCCGGGGGGCCCCCCCCCGGGCGGGGGGACGCCCACCCGCCCGCCTCGCCGGGGGGGGCACCGGCCCACAGCAGAACGCGCCGGGCCGC
>NZ_JBHYKM010000014.1:2782-52855 GCF_042741435.1 Streptomyces sp. NPDC058955
CACCCCTCCCCCGCCCCCCCCCCCTCTGCGTACGGCTTCCGCCTACCGCGAGCGCTTCGCGAGGCGCTCCACGTCCAGCAGGATCACGGCGCGGGCCTCCAGGCGCAGCCAGCCGCGCTGGGCGAAGTCGGCGAGCGCCTTGTTCACGGTCTCGCGGGAGGCGCCGACCAGCTGGGCCAGCTCCTCCTGGGTGAGGTCGTGGACGACGTGGATGCCCTCCTCCGACTGCACGCCGAAGCGGCGCGACAGGTCGAGGAGCGCGCGGGCGACACGGCCCGGCACGTCGGAGAAGACCAGGTCGGACATCTGGTCGTTGGTCTTGCGCAGCCGGCGGGCGACGGCCCGCAGCAGCGCGCCGGCCACCTCGGGGCGGGCGTTCAGCCAGGGCTGGAGGTCGCCGTGGCCGAGGCCGAGCAGCTTGACCTCGGTCAGCGCCGTCGCGGTCGCGGTGCGCGGGCCCGGGTCGAAGAGGGACAGCTCGCCGATGAGCTCGCCGGGGCCGAGGACCGCCAGCATGTTCTCCCGCCCGTCGGGGGAGGTGCGGTGCAGCTTCACCTTGCCCTCGGTGACCACGTACAGGCGGTCGCCGGGGTCGCCCTCGTGGAAGAGCGCGTCGCCACGGGCGAGCGTCACCTCACTCATCGAGGCGCGCAGCTCGGCGGCCTGCTCGTCATCGAGCGCCGCGAAGAGCGGGGCGCGCCGCAGAACGTCGTCCACGAGTTCACTCCTACTGTCGACCTGCTCACGGGACCTGAGCTCCCATGATGCCGGACGTGCCAAACAGTGCGATCAATCACAACAAGTTTGACGCACCGGACGCCATTGCCGAACGTCAGGGGCCCGATCGGGGGCCGATCGGCGGCGAGCGGGGCGGATGGCGGCCGTGGCCCCTAGGCTGGCCGGGTGTCCAACTCGCCGGTGAGAACGCAGGCCAAGGGGGCTGAAAGAGTGTCGGCCGAAGGGAATTCCGCTGTGGGCGAACACGGCGTGTCGAAGCGGTCGAAGGGTACGAATCGGGACGATTCACCCCCGAGGGGGACGGCCGGAGGGACGACCCCGACGACGCCCCGCAGGAAGACCGCCGGGGCCACCGCGCCGGTGAAGGCCAAGACGGCCGCGAAGCCCGCCGCGGGGCCCGCCGAGGCCGCGAGGAAGGCCCCCGCGAAGAAATCCCCCGCGAAGCCTGCCGAGGCCGCGAAGAAGGCCCCTGCGACGAAGGCTCCCGCCAAGAAGGCTCCCGCCAAGGCCCCTGCGACGAAGGCTCCCGCCAAGGCCCCTGCGACGAAGGCTCCCGCCAAGGCCCCGGCGAAGAAGGCTCCCGCGAAGGCCTCCGCCAAGAAGCCCGCCGCGTCCGCGAAGCCCGCCTCGTCCGCCCCCGCCAGGCCCCTCGCCCCCGCCAGGCCCGAGTCGCGGCTGGCCATGGTCCGGCGGGCGCGGAGGATCAACCGGGAGCTGGCGGAGGTGTTCCCGTACGCCCATCCGGAGCTCGACTTCCGCAACCCCTTCGAGCTGCTGGTGGCCACGGTCCTCTCCGCGCAGACCACCGACCTGCGGGTGAACCAGACGACCCCCGCGCTCTTCGCCCAGTACCCGACCCCCGAGGACCTGGCCGCCGCCGTCCCCGAGGAGGTCGAGGAGCTCATCCGCCCCACCGGCTTCTTCCGCGCCAAGACCAAGTCGATCATGGGCCTGGCCGCCGCCCTCCGCGACGACTTCGGCGGCGAGGTCCCCGGCCGCCTGGAGGACCTGGTCAAGCTCCCCGGCGTCGGCCGCAAGACCGCCTTCGTCGTCCTCGGCAACGCCTTCGGCGTCCCCGGGATCACCGTCGACACCCACTTCATGCGGCTCGCCCGCCGCTGGCGGTGGACCGCCTCCGACGACCCGGTCAAGATCGAGGCCGAGGTCGCCGAGATCTTCCCGAAGAGCGACTGGACGATGCTCTCGCACCGGGTGATCTTCCACGGCCGCCGCATCTGCCACGCCCGCAAGCCCGCCTGCGGCGCCTGTCCCATCACCCACCTCTGCCCCGCCTACGGGGAGGGCGAGACCGACCCCGAGAAGGCCGCCAAGCTGCTCAAGTACGAGAAGGGCGGCTATCCGGGCCAGCGGCTCAACCCGCCCGCCGACTACCCCGGCCGCCCCGCCCCGCCGGCGCCCGGCGTGTCCCCGGGCGCCGTCCAGCGTGCCTCCGGGGCCGAATGAGCCGGACGGGACCGGAACGGGCCCGCGGGAACGAAGGGACACGGCGACGGCGTTGGACGACTCGGGGGTGCCCATGACGCGCACGGACGAAGAGATCTACGGCCCCGGCACCGGCGGCCTGCTGGACCGGGACGGACTGCCCGACTGGCTCGCGCCGGTCGACCGGGCCGCGCGCACGGTCGCGCCCGAGCAGCTGAGCCGGTTCCTGCCGCCCGAGAGCGGCGCGGGCCGCCAGTCCGCCGTCCTGGTCCTGTTCGGCGACGGCGAGCGCGGGCCCGAACTGCTCCTCATGGAGCGGGCCGGCAGCCTCCGTTCGCACGCCGGGCAGCCCTCCTTCCCCGGCGGCGCCCTCGACCCCGAGGACGGCGACCCGGCCGACGGGGGACTGCTGCGGGCCGCCCTGCGCGAGGCCCAGGAGGAGACCGGCCTCGACCCGGCCGGCGTCCAGCTCTTCGGCGTGCTGCCCCGGCTCTACATCCCGGTCAGCGGCTTCGTCGTCACCCCCGTCCTCGGCTGGTGGCGCGAGCCCAGCCCGGTCGGGGTCGTCGACCCCGCCGAGACCGCCCGGGTCTTCACGGTCCCCGTGGCGGATCTCACGGACCCCGCCAACCGCGCCACCGCCGTCCACCCGGCCGGCCACGCGGGCCCCGCCTTCCTCGTCGCATCCGCCCTGGTCTGGGGTTTCACCGCCGGAGTGATCGACCGGCTGCTGCACTTCGCCGGCTGGGAGCGCCCCTGGGACACCTCCCGAAAGGTCCCGCTCGACTGGCGGTCATGACAGGCTGGGCCCCCGGGCGACCGGAGAAGAAGCGGCGACCGGAAACGAAACTGCGAGGCTGACGACCGTGAACGTGCTGGACATCCTGCTGCTGCTCGCGGCCGTGTGGTTCGCGATCATCGGCTACCGCCAGGGCTTCGTGGTCGGCGTCCTCTCGGTGATCGGCTTCCTCGGCGGCGGGCTCGTCGCCATGTGGCTGCTGCCGATCCTGTGGGACCGGCTCACCGACGAGAGCGAGGTCACCACCACCGTCACGGTGATCTTCGTGATGGCGGTCATCGTCTCCGCCTCCGTCGGCCAGGCGCTCACCACCCACCTCGGCAACAAGCTCCGCCGCCACATCACCTGGTCCCCGGCCCGCGCCCTCGACGCCACCGGCGGCGCCCTGGTCAACGTGGTCGCGATGCTCCTGGTGGCCTGGCTGATCGGCTCGGCGCTGGCCGGCACCTCGCTGCCCACCCTGGGCAAGGAGGTGCGCGGCTCCAAGGTGCTCCAGGGCGTCACCCGGGTGATGCCCGACCAGGTCGGCGTCTGGTTCGCCGACTTCAGCTCCACCCTCGCCCGCAGCGGCTTCCCGCAGGTCTTCAGCCCCTTCGCCAACGAGCCCATCACCGAGGTCCTGCCCCCGGACCCGGCGCTCGCCGGCAGCCCCGTCGCGGCCCTCGCCCAGCGCTCCATCGTCAAGGTCGTCGGCACCGCCCCGAGCTGCGGCAAGGTCCTGGAGGGCACCGGCTTCGTCTTCTCCGAGCGCCGGGTGATGACCAACGCGCACGTGGTCGGCGGCGTCGACGAGCCCACCGTGCAGATCGGCGGCGAGGGCCGGCTGTACGACGCCAAGGTCGTCCTCTACGACTGGCAGCGCGACATCGCCGTCCTCGACGTGCCGGACCTCCGGGCCACCCCGCTGCGCTTCACCGAGGAGGTGGCGCGCAGCGGCGACGACGCCATCGTCGCCGGCTTCCCCGAGAACGGCTCGTACGACGTCCGCTCCGCCCGCGTCCGCGGCCGGATCACCGCCGACGGCCCCGACATCTACCACCGGGGCGAGGTGCGCAGGGAGGTCTACTCGCTGTACACGACGGTCCGCCAGGGCAACTCCGGCGGACCGCTCCTCACCGAGGACGGCACCGTCTCGGGCGTGATCTTCGCCCGGTCCCGCGACGACGCCGACACGGGGTACGCGCTGACGGTCGAGGAGATCCGCGAGGACATCGAGCGCGGCCGGGCCGCCAACCAACAAGTGGACACCGACGGCTGCGCGCTCTGACCGCTAGGCGGTGTCGCGTGGGTGGCGGAGCCGGGCGGAGACCCAGCGGGCCCGCCGCCTGAGGATGCGTGAGATCCCGACCTGCCCGCCGGGAGCGCGGCCCGGGTCCGGCGGGCCTCCCCGCTCGCGGGAGCCCGGCCCGGAGGCGGAGCGGCGGTCGCGTGCCGTGTCACCGTAGTCGTGCGTCCAGCCCATACCGGGACGTCTGCCCGGGGGCCGGGCTCGGTAACCGCACGGGGGCCCGCCAATCGGAGTATGCGCCGGGCACATGGCCGTTCGACGCACGCCCGTGCGGGACGGGGTGCGTACCGGTCTCAGCGGTCGGGCTCGGGGTCCTTCAGCCAGTTCACCAGCTCCGTGGTGAAGGCGACCGGGTCCTCCTCGTGCGGGAAGTGCCCGAGGCCGTCGAAGAGCCGCCAGCGGTACGGGGCCTCCACGTACTCGCCCGAACCGGCCGCGCTGCGGGTGCGCATCACCGGGTCGAGCGAGCCGTGCAGATGCAGCGTCGGCACCCGGACCGGCCGCTTCATGCGCCGGTTGAACTGGATGCCGTCGGGGCGGGCCAGCGAGCGGACCAGCCAGCGGTACGGCTCGATCGAGCAGTGCGCGGTCGAGGGGACGAGCATCGCCCGCCGGTACACCTCGACCGCCTCCTCGTCGGCCGGGCGCGGGCCCGACCACTCCCGGATCAGACGCCCCACCAGCTCGGCGTCCTCGGCGACCAGCTGACGCTCCGGCAGCCACGGCCGCTGGAAGCCCCACACGTGCGAGCCGGCCCGCGACTGGGCGAAGTCGGAGAGCATCGCCGACCGCCAGCGGCGGGGGTGCGGCATCGAGGAGACCACGAGCCGGCGGACCAGCTTGGGCCGCATCACGGCGGCCGTCCAGGCGAGATAGCCGCCCAGGTCGTGGCCGACGAGCGCGGCGTCCGGCTCGCCGAGCGAGCGGACCACGCCGGTGATGTCGAGGGCCAGGTTGGCGGGGTCGTAACCGCGGGGGGTGCGGTCGCTGCCGCCGACCCCGCGCAGGTCCATCGCGACCGCCCGGAAGCCGGCCTCGGCGAGCGCCGGCAGCTGGTGGCGCCAGGTCCACCAGAACTGCGGGAAGCCGTGCAGCAGCAGCACCAGGGGGCCGTCGCCCATCTCGGCGATGTGGAAGCGGGCGCCGTTGGCCGCGACGTCACGGTGGGTCCACGGACCGTCGAGGCGTACGGGCCCGCCGCCGGGGGTGCTGCTCTCGGGGAGGGTCATACGGACGAGCGTGCCACAGACTGGGCCTTGGCCATCGTCACCTCGGCGGCCGGGACACCCGCCGGACGGGGGTGCGGCTTCACGTTCTGCATGATCGCGGCGGTCTGCTTGGCGGAGGCGATGGACTTCTCCGGCGGCTTGACCTTCTTGAACTTCGAGACCGCGATCAGGCCGAGGAGGCCCGCGACGATCACGTTGAAGGCGAAGGACAGCAGGAAGCACCAGACGAGGTTCCAGCCGCCGTTGCCGTTGTGCCCGCCGGTCCAGGTGTTGATGGCGTAGGCGAGCGCGAAGCTCAGCATCGGCAGCGAGAACAGCAGCACCACGGCGGCGGCGATGGCCGCGCCGCTGCCGATCGCGCCGCGCTTCACGTCCTGCCGGAGCTCGGCCTTGGCCAGGGCGATCTCGTCGTGCACCAGTGCGGACATCTCGGCGGTCGCCGAGGCGACCAGCTGGCCGAGGCTGCGCTCGGTTCCGTCGAACGGGTCGCTCATCGCTCTCCCTCTCCTCTTGTACGGTCCGAGACTCTGTGTACGGTCCGAGACGCTGTGTACGGTCCGCCTCAGATCATGCCGGACGGTCGGCCCCGTCGCGCGGTGCCCCCGCCAGTCGGGCGCGCTCGCGGTGTTCCGCGGCCTTCCGCTCCAGGATCTCGGCCATCCGGAGGTGGTACGCCTCGGTGCCCTCCTCGTACACGTCCGGGATGCCGTCCTGGTCGTCGTCCCGCTCCTCCTCGGCGACCAGCAGCTGGTACTTCCGCACCCGCAGCTTGAGCAGGAGCGAGGCGCAGGCGGCCGCGATCAGCGAGCCCATGAGGACCGCCGCCTTCACCTCGTCGGTGAGGGCCGCGTCGCCCTCGAAGGCGAGCTCGCCGATGAGCAGGGAGACGGTGAAGCCGATCCCGGCGAGGGTGGCGACGGCGAAGACGTCCGGCCAGGACAGCTGGGGGTTGAGCTCCGCCCTGGTGAAGCGGGCCGCGAGCCAGGTGCCGCCGAAGATGCCGACGGCCTTGCCGACGACCAGGCCGAGGACCACGCCGAGGGTGACGGGCTGGGTGAAGACGTCCCGGAGCGCCTCGCTGGACATGGTCACGCCGGCCGAGAAGAGCGCGAAGAGGGGGACGGCGAGACCGGCGGAGAGGGGCCGGACCAGGTGCTCGATGTGCTCGCCGGGGGAGTGCTGCTCGCCTTCGCGGGTGGTGCAGCGGAGCATCAGGCCCATGGCGACGCCGGCGATGGTGGCGTGCACGCCGCTGTTGTACATCAGCGCCCAGATCACCAGGGCCAGCGGGACGTACACGTACCAGCCGCGGACCTCCTTGCGGAGCAGGAACCAGAAGAGGGCGAGGCCGGCGAAGGCGCCGCCGAGGGCGGCGAAGTTCAGGTCGCTGGTGAAGAAGACCGCGATGATCAGGATCGCGAAGAGGTCGTCGACGACGGCGAGGGTGAGGAGGAAGGCCCGCAGCGCCGAGGGGAGCGAGGTGCCGATGACGGCGAGGACGGCGAGTGCGAAGGCGATGTCGGTGGCGGTGGGCACGGCCCAGCCGTCCATGGAGCCGCCGCCGACGGCGTTGACCAGGACGTAGACGAGGGCCGGGGTGGCCATGCCGCAGATCGCCGCGATGACGGGGAGGGCGGCGGCCTTGGGGTCGCGCAGCTCACCGGCGACCAGTTCGCGCTTGAGCTCGATGCCGGCGACGAAGAAGAAGATCGCGAGCAGGCCGTCGGCGGCCCAGTGCGCGATCGAGAGGTCGAGGCCGAGGGCGGCGGGGCCTATGTGGAAGCCGGAGACCGACTCGTAGCTGTCGGGGAGGACGTTGGCCCAGACGAGCGCGGTGACGGCGGCGACGAGCAGGAGGACACCGCCGACCGTCTCGGTGCGCAGGGCGTCGGTGAGGTGCCGGCGCTCCGGGAGGGAGAGCCGGCCGAGGAACGTGCGGTCGGTGGACACGAGGAGCCTCCGGTCGGGTGGGCAGCACACAGCACATGCCGACCAGACTTCCCGGCGCACCTAGGTCTTTCTGTCGCGTTCCTGACGCGATCCTTACTTTACCTAACGAGCCCGAGGTGTGTCCGGCGAGGATCACTTTATGGAGGTATGCGGCTTTCGGCACGGTGGCGCCCGGACGCGGAAAGGCCCGCCCCGGGGCGTCGGGGCGGGCCTTTCCGTGCTGCGCCGGTGCCGTCAGTCCTCGCTGGGCGCGGCCGGCAGCTTGGTCTGGATGAGCGACATCACCGACGAGTCGGTGAGCGTGGTGACATCGCCCAGCTCGCGGTTCTCCGCCACGTCGCGCAGCAGCCGGCGCATGATCTTGCCGGAGCGGGTCTTCGGCAGCTCGGCCACCGGGAGGATCCGCTTGGGCTTGGCGATCGGGCCGAGGGTGGCGCCGACGTGGTTGCGCAGCTCGGCGACGAGGGCCTCGTCCTCGCTGGCGGTGCCGCGCAGGATCACGAAGGCGACGATCGCCTGGCCGGTGGTCTCGTCGGCGGCGCCGACGACGGCCGCCTCGGCCACCGACGGGTGGGAGACGAGCGCCGACTCGACCTCGGTGGTCGAGATGTTGTGGCCCGAGACGAGCATGACGTCGTCGACCCGGCCGAGCAGCCAGATGTCGCCGTCGTCGTCCTTCTTGGCGCCGTCACCGGCGAAGTACCTGCCCTCGAAGCGGGACCAGTAGGTGTCGATGAAGCGCTGGTCGTCGCCCCAGATGGTGCGGAGCATCGACGGCCACGGCTCGGTGAGCACCAGGTAGCCACCGCCGCCGTTCGGCACCTCGTTCGCCTCGTCGTCGACGACGGTGGCGGAGATGCCGGGGAGCGGGCGCTGGGCGGAGCCCGGCTTGGTCTCCGTGACGCCGGGGAGCGGGCTGATCATCATCGCGCCCGTCTCGGTCTGCCACCAGGTGTCCACGATCGGGCACCGGTCGGCGCCGATGTGCTTGCGGTACCAGACCCACGCCTCGGGGTTGATCGGCTCGCCGACCGAACCGAGCACCCGGAGGCTGGTGAGGTCGAACTTGGCGGGGATGTCGTCGCCCCACTTCATGAACGTGCGGATCAGCGTCGGCGCCGTGTAGAGGATGGTGACGCCGTACTTCTGCACGATCTCGAAGACCCGGCCCTGGTGCGGGGTGTCCGGGGTGCCCTCGTACATGACCTGGGTGGCGCCGTTGGCCAGCGGGCCGTAGACGATGTACGAGTGGCCGGTGACCCAGCCGATGTCGGCGGTGCACCAGTAGACGTCGGTCTCCGGCTTGAGGTCGAAGACGGCGTGGTGGGTGTACGCGGCCTGGGTGAGGTAGCCGCCGGAGGTGTGCAGGATGCCCTTCGGCTTACCCGTGGTGCCCGAGGTGTACAGGATGAAGAGCGGCTGCTCGGCCGGGAACGCCTCGGGGGTGTGCTCGGCGGACTGGCGCTCGACGAGGTCGTGCCACCACACGTCCCGGCCCTCGGTGAAGGCGGTGTCCTGGCCGGTGCGGCGGACCACCAGGACGTGCTCGACGGTCGGGCACTTGGCGACGGCCTCGTCGATGGCGGGCTTGAGGGCGGACGGCTTGCCGCGGCGGTAGCCGCCGTCGGCGGTCACGACCACCTTGGCGTCGGCGTCCTGGATGCGGGAGGCCACGGCGTCGGCGGAGAAGCCGCCGAAGACGACCGAGTGGGCGGCGCCGACGCGGGCGCAGGCCAGCATCGTGATCGCGGCCTCGGGGATCATCGGCAGGTAGACGGCGACCCGGTCGCCCTTGCGGACGCCCAGCTCGGTCAGGGCGTTGGCCGCCTTGGAGACCTCGTCCTTGAGCTCGGCGTAGGTGATCGCGCGGCTGTCGCCCGGCTCGCCCTCGAAGTGGATGGCGACCCGGTCGCCGTGGCCGGCCTCGACGTGCCGGTCGACGCAGTTGTACGCCACGTTGAGCTCGCCGTCGGCGAACCACTTGGCGAACGGCGGGTTCGACCAGTCGAGGGTCTCGGTCGGCTCGGTGGCCCAGGTCAGGCGCTTGGCCTGCTCGGCCCAGAAGCCCAGCCTGTCCGCCTCGGCCTGCTCGTACGCCTCCGCCGTCACGTTGGCGTGCGCGGCCAGCTCGGCGGGCGGCGCGAAGCGGCGCTCTTCCCGGAGCAGATTGGCCAGGCTCTCGTTGCTCACGACATCTCCCTTTCCCAGGGCGTCCTCTGTGCGTATGTGTCCCGCGTCATAGCTCATCAGCCCGAAGCCCCGGGTGACAAGAGCATCCGGGGAATTGGTTTAGACCTGTGAGTGTCTTGACGGCGGTGGCCCCTTCGTCCCGAGCGGAGGGAGAAGGGGCCACACACTCTCACGGAGGCGGGACGGGAAAGGTTCAGGACGCGCGGGCGGCCAGGACCGTCGGCGGGACGCTGTCGAAGACGTCGTCGTAGCCGCGCACCTCGTCCCCGGAGAGCAGATACGCCTGCGCCTCGCCCACGTGGAAGTACATCCCGTGCAGGGTGAGGCTGCCGTCCGCGAGCCGCCGCGCCACCGACTCGTACGCCCGCAGGTGCTCCAGCTGCTGGACGACGTTGGTGAGGCACAGCTGCTCCACCGCGTCCGCCGGCAGCCGCCCGGAGATCCGCGCCCACGCGTGACGGCGGCTCGCCATCCGCTCCAGGCTCGGTCTGCCGTGCCGCAGCCAGCGGCGCAGCGGGGTCGCCGGCTCGTCGGGACCGGCGCCGAGCAGGGCCTGCATGGCGCCGCAGCCGGAGTGGCCGCACACGGTGATCGACTGCACCCGCAGCACGTCCACCGCGTACTCGATCGCCGCCGCCACCGAGTCGTCGCCGCTCTCCTCGCCGGGCAGCGGCACCAGATTGCCGACGTTGCGCACGGTGAAGAGGTCGCCCGGCCCGCTGGACGTGATCATGCTGGTGACCAGCCGGGAGTCGGCGCAGGTGAGGAAGAGCTGGGAGGGGCTCTGACCCTCCCGGGCCAGCCGGGCCAGCTCGTCCCGGACCAGCGGGGCGGTGTTCCGCTGGAACTTGCCGATGCCGTGCGCCAGCTGATGGCCCGTCGGCCGCGGCGGCTCCTCGGCGGCGGGGGCGGGCGGCGGCGCGGGCCGCTCGGCGCACTGGTGGTTGTGCCAGGGCGTCCAGGGGCGGCAGCAGACGTCCTCCGGCCCGGGGTGCGGGGCGGGGCCCGGAGCGGGGTCCGGGCCGGCGTCGGCGTCCGGCTCGGGGGCGTGGGCGGCGGGGGAGCCGGTGATGCGGCCTCCGGTGGGGCCGGTCAGCTCGACCGTGCCGCCGTGGGCCAGATGGCCGGCGGTCCAGTCGTTCAGCGCCTCGTACGCGGCGTGGTCCATGAACGAGCCGTCCAGCTCCACGGTCACGTCCGCGCCCGCGGGGATCTGGTGCAGCGCCCGGCTCAGCCGCGGCACCGCGAGGAAGGTCAACTGGCCGCGGACGCGCAGCAGGTGGCGCCCGTCGCGCTCCTCCCGGGTGATCCGGGTCCGGGCCAGCCGCTGCATCGCGACGGCGACGGCGACGGCGATGCCGAGGGCGACGCCCTCCAGGACGCCGACCAGGACGACTCCGGTCAGCGTCACCGCGTACACCACGACCTCGCGGTGCCGGGTGACCGTACGGATGTGGGTGATGCTCACCATCTGGATGCCGACCACCATCACCAGCGCGGCGAGCGCGGCCAGCGGGATGAGGTCGATGGCGGACACCAGGAACAGCGAAGCCAATACGATCCACAGGCCGTGCAGCATGGTGGAGGCGCGGCTGACCGCGCCCGCCGACACGTTGGCCACGCTGCGGACCGCGACCCCGGCGACCGGGAGGCCGCCGAGCGCGCCGGAGACCACGTTGGCCGCGCCCTGGCCGGCCAGTTCGCGGTCGAGGTCGGCGCGCGGGACGCCCCGGCCCCGGTCCGGCCGGGCGGCGACGAGCTTGTCGACGGCGACGGCGGAGAGCAGCGACTGCACGCTGGTGACCAGGGTGATGGTCAGCACGCCGGCGGCGATGCCGAGGACCGGTCCTTCGGGCAGCCCCGGCAGCGCGTGGCTGCTCCAGGACGGCAGGTCGACCCGGGGCAGGCTGAGCCCGGCGGCCACCGCGAGCACCGTGGCGCCGCCGACACCGACCAGCGCGGCCGGGGCCTTGCGCGCCCAGGCGCCCACTCTGCCCGGCAGACGGGGCCAGCCGAGCAGGACGGCGACGGTCAGCGCGCTGATCGCGAGCGAGGCCGGGCCGACATCCGCCAACTGGGCGGGCAGACCGAGGACGTTGGCCACCGCGGAGCTCTGCGGGGTGCCGCCGAGGACGATGTGGAGCTGGGCCAGGGCGATGGTGACGCCGATGCCGGCCACCATGCCGTGCACGATGGCGGGCGAGACCATGAGCGCCGAGCGGGCCACTTTCAGGGCGGCGAGGCCGAGTTGGGCGAGGCCGGCGAGGACCGTGATGGCGCAGGTGGTGCGCCAGCCGTACCGCTGGATCAGCTCGGCGGTGACGACGGTGAGGCCGGCGGCGGGTCCGCTCACCTGGAGCGGGGAACCGCCGAGACGGCCGGCGACCAGACCGCCGACGGCGGCGGCGACCAGTCCGGCCTGGAGCGGGGCTCCGGTGGCGAGGGCGATGCCGAGCGAGAGCGGCAGCGCGATCAGGAAGACGGCGATCGACGCGGAGACGTCCGCGCCGGCGGGGCGGAAGCGGCGGCCGCCTCCGGGTGGGCTGTGGGGCCGCTGGACGCGGGGCCGGTTGGGCGTGCGGGCAGGGGTGCAGAGGGTCATCCGGTCTCCTCCGGGCCGAACGGGTACCTCAACTCTGAGTAAACGAATCGTAATGGAGAGTAAAGTCTCCGGCATTATTTTCGGGGCAAACAGGGCAATGGTTCACCGGTTCCGGTGAATGGGCGGCCCATTGCCGCTTGTCGTTTCATCGCCCCGGTGGGTCGGGTGCGAGGTTGACGCCGCTCGGCCGTCAGGCGGAGAAGCCCCGTCGGAGAAGAGAGGTGGCGGATGTCAGCCGCTGTGCGAGGAAGTACGTTCCGGAGGAAGGCGCTGGCCGCCGGCGCCCTCACCGTCGCCCTGATCGGCGGTCTGGCCGGCTGCTCGGAGCCGTCCTCCTCCGGCTCCGGCACCCAGGGCGCCCCGGGCTCGGGCGCCGGCGCCGCCGCGAAGAAGGGCCCCGCCGCCGCGCCGGAGAACCCGGTCCGGCTGATCGGCGACGGCTCCACCGCCTACACCGGCGCCCAGCCGCACCAGCCGACGTGGAAGAAGCTCAAGCCGGGCGAGGCCCCGCCGCAGTTCGTCGTCTTCTCCTGGGACGGCGCCGGCGAGGACAGCCAGAAGCTCTTCTCGCACTTCCGGAAGGTCGGCAAGAAGTACGACGCGACCATGACGTACTTCCTCAGCGGCGTGTACCTCCTGCCGGAGGAGAAGCGGGCCATGTACGACCCGCCGAAGCACTCCGCGGGCCGCTCCGACATCGGCTTCAACGACACCGAGGGCATCCGCGACACCGTCCGCGAACTGCGCGGCGCGTGGCTGGAGGGCAACGAGATCGGCACCCACTTCAACGGGCACTTCTGCGGCGCCGAGGGCGGCGTCGGCACCTGGTCCGTGGAGGAGTGGAAGAGCGAGATCCGGCAGGCCAAGTCCTTCGTCAAGAACTGGAAGACCAACGCGGGGCTGCGCGCCGAGCAGCCGCTCCCCTTCGACTACGACAAGGAACTCGTCGGCGCCCGCACGCCCTGCCTCGAAGGGCGCGCGAACTTCGTGAAGGCCGCCTCCGAGCTCGGCTTCCGCTACGACACCAGCGGTGTCAACGACCAGATCTGGCCGAAGAAGGACCAGGGCGTCTGGGACCTGTCCATGCACCTCGTCCCGGTCCCGGGCCGCGCCTTCCAGACCCTGTCCATGGACTACAACTTCATGGTCAACCAGTCGCCCGGCACGACCCAGGGCGACCCCGGCATGCACCGCTACTGGGGCGACCAGATGCGGGACGGCCTCGTCCAGGCGTTCGAGCGCTCGTACCGGGGCAACCGGGCGCCCGTCATCATCGGCAACCACTTCGAGTCCTGGAACGGCGGTACCTACATGCGCGCCATCGAGGAGACCATCGCCACGGTCTGCGTCCAGAAGGACGTCGAGTGCGTCTCCTTCCGCCAGCTCGCGGACTGGCTCGACGCCCAGGACCCCGCCGTCATCGCCAAGATGCGCACCCTGAAGGTGGGCGAAGCCCCCGCCGGCGGCTGGCCCGCCTTCCTCGCCCCCCAGCCGGCCGCCCCCGCCGCCCCGGCGGCCAAGCCGGCCGCCGCACAGAGCTGACCCCCGCGCCCCCGCCGGACGGCCCGCACTCCGCCCGGCGGCGAGCCGTCAGCCGACGATCGCGGCGGCGGGCTCGCCGAGCACGAAGCCGGGGTCGACCCGCGCCGCCAGGTCGGCCCCGGCCCCCTTTTCCGCGTGGCCCCCGCTCGCACCGTTCGGCGCCGGGGCGCCTCTCGGGCTTCGGGAGGCTGTGCCGGACTCCGTCCGGCGGTGGGTGGCGGCGGGTCGTCAGTGGGCGGTCGCGGCGGTGGGTTCGCCGAGGACGAAGTCGGGGTCGACCTGCGCCGCCAGGTCGGCCCCGGTTTTGGCGTTGCCCCAGCTCTCCGCGTTGCGGAGGTGGAAGTGGACCATCTGGCTCGTGTAGCGCTGCCAGTCGCGGTGCTCGTACGTGTCGTCCGCCGCCTCCCGCAGGGTCCGCAGGGCGCGGTGGTTCTCCGGCTCCAGCTCCTCGAAGCGCGGCGGCCGGCCCTTCTCCATCGCGCGGACCCAGTCCGAGTGGCCGACCGTGACGAGCAGGTCCTCGCCGACCTCCTGGCGCAGGAAGTCCAGGTCGTCCGGGCCCTGCACCTTGTTGCCGACGACCTTCAGCGCGACGCCGAAGTCCCGCGCGTACTCCTTGTACTGGCGGTACACCGACACGCCCTTGCGGGTCGGCTCCGCGACCAGGAAGGTCATGTCGAAGCGGGTGAACATGCCGGAAGCGAACGAGTCCGAGCCGGCCGTCATGTCGACGACCACGTACTCCCCGGCCCCGTCCACCAGGTGGTTGAGGCACAGCTCCACCGCGCCGACCTTCGAGTGGTAGCAGGCCACGCCGAGGTCCGCCTCGGTGAACGGCCCCGTCGCCATCAGCCGCACCTCGCCGGGGTCCAGCCGGACCGGCCGCGCGCACGCCTCGTACACCGGGTTCTCCTCGCGGACCCGCAGCAGCCGCGAACCCTCCCCGGGCGGCGTCGTCTTGATCATCGTCTCGGCCGAGACGATCCGCGGATTGCCGCCGCGCAGGTACTCCTTGATGAGCGGCAGCTGCGCCCCCATCGCGGGCAGCGCGGCCGCCTCCGCCTCGGAGAGGCCGAGCGCGGCCCCCAGGTGCTGGTTGATGTCCGCGTCGATGGCGACGACGGGCGACTCGATGGCGGCGAGGTGGCGGACGAAGAGCGAGGACAGCGTCGTCTTGCCGCTGCCGCCCTTCCCGACGAAAGCGATCTTCATGTTCACCTAGCGTAGTGGCATGAACGCGCTTAGTGGTCAAGGTCTATGAAGAAGACCACTCCATCGTGGGGCGGGCCCCGGGGGCGCGTAGCCTCCTTACCTATGAGTACGCACGCCTCTGACCCCTTGGCCGCCCTCGGCACCCTGCCGGGCGTCGCCGACGCGGTGGACTCCGTACGCAAGGCCGTCGACCGGGTCTACGGCCACCGTGTGATGCGCCGCCGCAGCAACGAGATCGCCCACGAGGCTGCGCTCCGCGGCGCCCGCGGCTCGGCCGCGCTGGCCGGCGCCGACTGGGCCCTGGAGGAGGTCCGCCGCCGGACCGACTTCAGCGCCGACCCCGAGGCCCGCACCGTCGGCGCCGCCCTCCGGCTGAGCGCCGAGGCGGGCGAACTCCTCTCCATCTGGCGCCAGTCGCCGCTCCGGGTGCTGGCCCGGCTGCACCTGGTCGCCGCGGGCGAGCACGAGGACTCGACGGGCCGCCCCCGGCAGGCCGGCGAGACCGTGACCGAGCCGCTGATCGAGGCCCCCCTGCCGAGCCCCGACGAGGTCGCCGCCCGCCTCGACGGCCTCGCGGAACTCGTCGTCGCCGGCAGCGAGGCCCCGGCGCTGGTCGTCGCCGCGGTCGTCCACGGCGAACTGCTCGCCCTGCGCCCCTTCACCTCGCACAACGGCCTCGTCGCCCGGACCGCGGAGCGGATCGTGCTGGAGGGCAGCGGCCTCGACCCGAAGGGCATCTGCCCCGCCGAGGTCGGCCACGCGGAGCAGGGCCGGGCCGCCTACGCGGCCGCCTTCGAGGCGTATCTGACCGGCACCCCGGAGGGCGTCGGCGCGTGGATCACGCACTGCGGGCGCGCGGTGGAACTCGGCGTCCGGGAGTCGACGGCGGTCTGCGAGGCGCTCCAGCGCGGCGCGGCCTGAAACACCCCCGGACATGGGTTGCGGCGGTACCGGAAATCAGTACCGCCGCTGGCACGTCCACCCAGTTACCAAGCGTCCTCGATATGTGCCCATCAGGCGGGGTACTTTGCCCTTCGCCTGGTGCGGCTGGCCCGTAATCGACGGGTCGACGTCGCGTGGGTGCCAGGTTTTTGTGCGTCAGGTCCGTGGGGCCTTGATGCTCAACAGGTGATCCTCTCGGATGTCCCAGGTCTCGCGGGCCTGATTCCTTTCTACTCCTGTCCGCCGGTAAGCGAAAGTGGTGGATCCGCTTCTTTGCGGTCTTTCCGGACCGGGTGAAACCGGGGCAAGCGGTCAGTGCCCGGCGAGAGCGGCCGCCAGCGCGGCCCGGTGACGCCGGCGGGTGGCGTACCAGACCAGCCCCGCGGTGGCCGCCGCCGCACCCACGGCCGCCGCCGCCATGAGCGCCGGACGGGGCGGCATCCGGAACTCCGGCAGCCGCTGCTTGAGCCGCACCGGACGGTCGAAGGCCAGCACCGGCCACTCCCGGGCGACCGCCTCACGGCGCAGCGTCCGGTCCGGGTTGACCGCGTACGGGTGCCCGACCGCCTCCAGCATGGGGATGTCGGTCGCCGAGTCGCTGTAGGCGTAGCAGCGGGACAGGTCGTACCCCTCCGACTTCGCCAGCTCGCGGACCGCCTCGGCCTTGGTCGGGCCGTAGGCGTAGTACTCCACCTCCCCGGTGAAGCACCCGTCGTCGCCGACCACCATCCGGGTGGCGACGACCCGGTCCGCCCCGAGCATCTCCCCGATCGGCTCGACCACCTCGGCACCGGAGGTGGACACGATCACGACGTCGCGGCCGGCGGCGTGGTGCTCCTCGATGAGGGAGGCGGCCTCGTCGTAGATGATCGGGTCGATCAGGTCGTGCAGGGTCTCGGCGACGAGTTCCCTGACCTGGGCCACGTTCCAGCCTTTGCAGAGCGCGGAAAGATATTCGCGCATCCGCTCCATCTGGTCGTGATCGGCCCCGCCGACCAGGAACACGAACTGGATGTAGGCCGTCCGCAGGGCGGCGCGGCGGCTGATCAGTCCGCCCCGGTAGAAGGACTTGCTGAAGGTCAGCGTCGAAGACTTCGCAATGACCGTCTTGTCCAGGTCAAAGAAGGCGGCTGTGCGCGGCAAGGAGTGGTTTTCCACAACGCTGAGCATAGGTGCCCGCCATTCGGCGTACGCTGGGGCGCGTGGGTTTGCCTGAGAAGGCTCTCGGGTACACCATGGAAGTCACGGATCGTTCGCGACCGTGCTAACCCGGACCGGCTCCTCCCCCCCCGAGTCGGCCGGAGAGACGACCCCCGCTCTCCCCCCCGGCGGGGGTCGTCGCATGTCCGGACGCGTTTTCACTCGCTGAGCCATCGCTCGCTCCCCTCTCTCGTGTCGCCGTGCGGCCGGCCGCCCCCGGACCGCCGAGCACTTGATTCGTCACCCACCGTAACCGGCGGGCTGCGTTCCGGACAGTCCTCGGACGGGTGGTCGAGATATTCACAGGCGGTGGATTGTCCACAGTTTTTCGGTGGGCTCCGCACGATTTCCCCGGCGGCCTCACCGTGATTCCCGTCGCGAAGTTCGCGGCAGGCCGGAATCACGAGAGGGGTGTGTGCGATGCGGCAGACGTTGGCTTCCCGCACGGGCGGAGCGGAGCACGAGGACGCGGCGCGGGACGGGGGAGGGGTGCGCGGGCCCGGCCCGCTGATCGTCACCGAGGACGTCGTCCTCCTCGACGATCTGCTGCGGCTGTGCGCCGCGGCCGGCGTCGAGCCCGAGGTGCACCACCGGGTGCCCGAGCGGCGGGCGAGCTGGACCGATCCCCCGCTCGTCCTGGTGGGGGAGGACGCGGCGGCCCGCTGCCGGGGCGCCACACGTCGGCCCGGAGTCGTCCTCGTCGGGCGCGCCCAGGACGATCCGGAGGTGTGGCGGCTCGCCGTCGAGGTCGGTGCCGACAGCGTCCTGCGGCTGCCGGGCGCCGAGTCGCTGCTCGTCGACCGGATCGCCGACGCCGCCGAGGGCGTCGGCCGGACCGCGCTGACCGTCGGCGTCGTCGGCGGGCGGGGCGGGGCCGGTGCCTCCACCCTCGCCTGCGGTCTCGCGCTCGCAGCGGCCCGCGCCGGCCGGCGGACCCTGCTCGTCGACGGCGACCCGCTCGGCGGGGGGCTCGACGTGCTCCTCGGCGCCGAGCGGGAGGAGGGCCGTCGCTGGGGCGACTTCGCCGCGTCGAAGGGCCGGCTCGCCGGCGGCGCCCTGGAGGAGTCGCTGCCCGCCGCCCGGGGGGTGCGGGTGCTCAGCTGGGGCCGGGAGCCCACCGGCGCCGTACCGCCGGACGCGGTCCGGTCCGTGCTCGCGGCGGCCCGCCGCCGGGGCGGGGTCGTCGTGGTCGACCTGCCGCGCGCCGTCGACGAGGCGGGGACCGAGGCCCTGGCCCAGCTCGACCTCGGCCTCCTCGTCGTCCCCGGCGAGCTGCGGGCGGTCGCGGCCGCCCACCGGATCACCGGTGCCCTCTCCCTGCTCGTGCGCGACCTCCGGGCCGTGGTCCGGGGGCCGTACGCGGCGGGGCTCGACGAGCGCTGGGTCGCCGACGCGCTGCGGCTGCCGCTCGCCGGTGAACTCCCCTACGACCCCGGCATCGTGTCGGACCAGGACGCGGGCACCCCGCCGGGCGCCCAGCCCCGCGGACCGCTCGGCCGCTTCTGCGCCGCGTTCTGGGAGCGCGCGCTGCCCGCCGGAGGTGCGGCATGACGGGGACGGGCGCGGTGGAGACCGGGGCGGCGACCGCCTCGCGGGATGCCGGACCGGCCGTGCGGGCGGGCGGCGCCGGACTGCTCGACGCCGTGCGGCAGCGGCTCGCGGCCAGCGGCGCCGAGCCGACCCCGGCCCGGGTCGCGGCCGCCCTGCGGGCTCAGGGCCGACTGCTCGGGGACGCCGAGGTGCTGGGCGCCGCCGAGGAGCTGCGCTGCGAACTGACCGGGGCGGGACCGCTGGAGGCCCTGCTCGCCGACCCGGACGTCACCGACGTGCTGGTCTCGGCGCCCGACCGGGTGTGGGTCGACCGGGGCTCCGGCCTGGAGCGGGCGCCCGTCGTCTTCGCCGACGCCGCCGCCGTGCGCAGGCTCGCCCAGCGGCTGGCGGCGGTGGCCGGGCGGCGTCTCGACGACGCCCGGCCGTGGGTGGACGCGCGGCTGCCCGACGGCACCCGCATGCACGCGGTCCTCCCGCCCGTCGCCGTCGGTTCCACCTGCCTCTCGCTGCGCGTGATCCGCCCCCGGGCCTTCACCCTGGAGGAGCTGGCCGCGGCCGGGACCGTGCCGCCCGGCGGCGACCGGGTCCTGCGCGCGCTGATCGAGGCCCGGGTGTCCTACCTGGTCAGCGGGGGCACCGGCACCGGCAAGACGACGCTCCTCGCGGCCCTGCTCGGGCTGGTCGGGGAGCGGGAGCGGATCGTCCTCGCCGAGGACTCGGCCGAGCTGCGTCCGGACCACCCCCATGTGGTGCGCCTGGAGGCCCGGCCGCCGAACCAGGAGGGCGCCGGGCTGGTCACCCTCCGGGACCTGGTCCGCCAGGCCCTGCGGATGCGGCCCGACCGGCTGGTGGTCGGCGAGGTGCGCGGCGGCGAGGCCGTCGACCTCCTGGCGGCCCTCAACACCGGTCATGAGGGCGGCTCGGGGACGCTTCACGCCAACACCGCGACCGACGTGCCCGCCCGGCTGGAGGCGCTCGGCACCGCCGCCGGGCTCGACCGGGCCGCCCTGCACAGCCAGTTGGGCGCCGGACTGTCCGCCGTGCTGCATCTGGTGCGGGACCGGGACGGGCGGCGCCGGATCGCCGAGATCCATGTGCTGGAGCGGGACCGGGCCGGTCTGGTGCGGACGGTGCCCGCGCTCCGCTGGGGCGCGGACGGGTTCGAGCGGGAGCGGGGCTGGCCCCGGCTGCGCGCGCTGATCGGAGGTGCCCCGTGACGGCCGCCTGGTACTCCGCGCTCTGTCTCCTCGCGGGCGGCCTGCTCGTCCTGCGGCAGGCGGCCGAGCGCCGCCGGACCGTGCGGCGGGCGGGTGCCCTGCTCCTCGGGCCGGGTGCGGCGTACGGGGGAGGGGTCGCCGGCCGGGAGGCCGTGGCGCGCTGGTGGGCGGCGGCCCGGGGCAGGCCCGAGTGGCTGTGCCTGCCGGCCGCCGGGCTGGTCGCGCTGCTGGGGGAGTCGCCGCTGCCGCTGGCCGCCGGGGCGCTGGCGGTCCCGTTGGTGCGGCGCCGGCTGCGCGCGGCCCGCCGGCGCGAGGAGCGGGAGGCGCTCGCCGGGCGGGTGGTGGCGCTGTGCGAGGCCGCCGGCGGTGAGCTGAGGGCCGGCCGGCAGCCGGGCCCGGCCCTCGCCTACGCGGCCCGCCGCTCCGGCGCCCTCGGCCCGGAGGAGGCGCGGGTGCTCGCCGCGGTCGGCTTCGGCGGCGACGTGCCGGAGGCCCTGCGGGCGGCGGCCCGCCGGGAGGGCGCCGAGGGGCTCGCGGGCCTGGCGGCCTGCTGGCAGGTGGCCGTCGACAGCGGGGCGGGGCTGGCCGCCGGGCTCGACCGGCTGGAGGCGGCCCTGCGCGAGCGGCACGAGCGGCGCGAGGGGCTGCGGGCCGAACTGGCCGGCGCCTGGGCGACGGTGGCCGTGCTCGCGGCCCTCCCCCTGGCCGGGCTCGGCATGGGGGCCGCCCTCGGCGCCGAACCGTTGCGGGTCCTGCTCCACACCCCCGCCGGAGGGATCTGTCTCCTCCTGGGCTGCGGACTGGAGACGGCCGGGCTGTGGTGGGCCGCGCGGATCGTGCGGGGAGGCGGCGGCGATGCGGACTGAACTGGCGCGATCGGTACCGCTGTTGCTGCTGGGCTGTTGGCTGCTCGGCGGGGCCTGGCTCCGGCTGGAGCGGGCGCGGCGGGCTCGCTCCGGCCGGAGGCGTCTCGACGGCCTGTCACCGGCCGGGCGGGACGGGCGCCCCGGGAAGCCCTCGCGGCGGGTGCGCGGGGTCCGGGCGCGGCTGGCGGGCGGGCTGCGGGAGGTGCCGGGTCCGGTGCGGGCCGCGGTCGTCGGAGGCGTGCTCGGCGCGGGGCTGTTCCTCGGGTGGGCGGCGGCGCTCGCGGCGGGCGCGGGCGGTGTGCTCGGCGCCCGGTGGTGGGCGCGGCGGACGGGGGCCTCCCGGGCGACGCCCGACGAGCGGGAGGCGGTGCGGCAACTGCCCGAGGCCGCCGACCTGTTGGCGGCCTGTGCGTCGGCCGGGGCCGGGCCGGGGGAGGCCGCGGAGGCCGTGGGGCGGTCGATGGGCGGGCCGCTCGGCGAGCGGCTGCTGCGGACCGCCGCCGAACTGCGGCTCGGCGGCGAACCGGCCGAGGTGTGGGGGAGGTTCGGCGCGATACCGGGCGCCGAGGGGCTCGCCCGCTGTATGGAGCGGGCCGGCGCCTCCGGGGCGCCCGCCGCGGACGCGGTCGCCCGGCACGCGGCCGGGCTGCGGGCGGCGAGCGCCCGCACCGCCGCCGCGCGGGCCCGCAGGGCCCAGGTCCTGATCAGCGCGCCCGTGGGGCTGTGCTTCCTGCCCGCGTTCCTCGCGGTCGGGGTGGCCCCGGTGGTGATCGGCCTGGCGTCGGGCCTGCTCGGCGAGTGACCGACGCCACACCTGACAGACAGACAGGCAGACAGACAGCACGACGACACGGACGAGACAGACGACACGGACGGCACGGAAGGCATGGAGGGGAAGAACGACATGGGAATGACGTACGAGCGGGTGCGGAAGGCGCTGGGGGCGTTCTGGGCGACCCGGCGGGCGGCCCTGCGGACCGACACCGGGATGAGCACCGTCGAGTACGCGCTGGGCCTGCTCACGGCGGCGGGCGTCGCGGTGATGTTCTACAAGGTCATGACCGGCGGGAGCGTCTCGGGTGCCCTGGAGTCGCTGGTCACCAAGGCTCTCGATGCGCCGTTCTGACGGGGCTCGGGCTCGCGACCTGGCCAGGGCTCGCGACCGGGGGTCGGTGACCGTGGAGGCGGCGATCGTGCTGCCGGTGCTGGCGCTCTTCGCGATGGCGCTGCTGTGGGCGCTGGCCGCGTCCGCCGCGCAGATCCGGTGCGTGGACGCGGCCAGGGCCGGGGCGCGGGCGGCGGCCCGCTCGGAGCCCGCGGCGGCCGTCACCGCCGCCGCCCGGGCCGCCGCGCCCGAGGGCGCGCGGGTGGCGGTGGCGAGGGAGGGGGACCTGTGGCGGGTGACGGTGGAAGCGGCCGCGCCGGGGCCGGGCGGCCTGGGCGTGACCCTGCGGGCCGGAGCGGCGGCGCTCGCCGAGGACGTGGTCGGGGGAGGTGGCCCGGCGTGAGCCGAGGACGGCGGGACGGACACCCGGGCGTGTGGGCCGGGAGGAGACGCCGGGGCGCCGGCCCGGGTGCTCGGGACGGCGACCGGGGTGCGGCGACCCTGTGGACGGCCTTCGCGGCCTTTGCGCTGTGCGTGGTCTTCGGGGCGGTGCTGGCGCTCGGGCAGGCGGTCGCCGCCCGGCACCGGGCGGGCGGCGCCGCCGATCTCGCGGCCCTCGCCGCCGCCGACCGGGCGCTGTGGGGCGAACAGGTGGCGTGCGCGGCGGCCGTCCGGGTCGCCGCCGCGCAGGGGGCCGAGCTGGTGCGGTGCGGGGTGGCCGGCGCGGAGGCGGAGGTGACGGCGCGGGTGGTCCGAGGGCCCTGGGCCCCCACGGTCAGGGCGCGGGCGGGACCTGCCCCGACGGTGCCTCCTCCGCCGGGGAATTCGGCTGTTGTGGCTTCTCCGCCGGGGAATTCGGCCGTGGTGCCTCCTCCGTGGGGGGCCGGCTCTCCTCGGGGGCCTCGCGGAGGAGTTCCGTGAGGAGGCGGACGGCGCCTCGCTTGTGGAGGGGGTCGTTGCCGTTGCCGCACTTGGGGGACTGGATGCAGGACGGGCAGCCGGTCTCGCACTCGCAGGAGGCGATCGCCTCGCGGGTGGCGGCGAGCCAGTCCCGGGCGGTGTGGAAGGCGCGCTCGGCGAACCCGGCGCCGCCCGGGTGCCCGTCGTACACGAAGACGGTCGGCAGCAGGGTGTCCGGGTGGAGGGGGACGGAGACGCCGCCGATGTCCCAGCGGTCGCAGGTGGCGAAGAGCGGCAGCATCCCGATGGAGGCGTGCTCGGCGGCGTGCAGGGCGCCGCCGAGGATCTCCGGGGTGATCCGGGCGGCGTCGAGCTGGTCCTCGGTGACCGTCCACCACACGGCCCGGGTGCGCAGGGTGCGGGGCGGCAGGTCGAGCTTGGTCTCGCCCAGCACCTCGCCCGTGATCAGCCGGCGGCGCAGGAAGGAGACGACCTGGTTGGTGACCTCGACGGAGCCGTAGCAGAGGCGGCCCGAGCCCCAGGGGATCTCGGTGTCGGTCTCCAGGACGCGGATGGAGGTGGTGTCGCGGGCGGTGGTCGAGTACGGCGGGACGGCCTCCTCGACGAGGGCGACGGAGTCCTCCAGGTCCAGCTTCCGCACCAGGTAGGTGCGGCCCTGGTGGAGGTGGACGGCGCCTTCGTGGACGGCGGTGTGGGAGGCGGCCTCGTCGACCGTGCCGAGGAGCCGGCCGGTGCCCTCCTCGACGATCCGGACCGGGCTGCCGCCCCCGCCCCGGATGTCGGCGAGGTCGGCGGCCCGCTCGCGGCGGGTCCAGTACCAGCCGCCGGCGCGGCGGCGCAGCAGCCCGGCCGCCTCCAGCTGGGGCATGAGGCCGGGGGCGGCGGGGCCGAAGAGGGCGAGGTCGGTCTCGGTGAGGGGGAGTTCGGAGGCGGCGGCGCAGAGATGGGGGGCGAGGACGTAGGGGTTGTCGGGGTCCAGGACGGTCGACTCGACCGGCTGGTCGAAGATCGCCTCGGGGTGGTGGACGAGGAAGGTGTCCAGCGGGTCGTCGCGGGCGATCATCACGGCGAGGGCGCCCTCGCCGGAGCGGCCGGCCCGGCCCGCCTGCTGCCACAGTGAGGCCCGGGTGCCGGGATAGCCGGCGATGAGGACGGCGTCGAGGCCGGAGACGTCCACGCCGAGTTCCAGGGCGGTGGTGGCGGCGAGGCCGAGGAGTTCGCCGGAGTGCAGGGCCCGCTCCAGGGCGCGGCGCTCCTCGGGGAGGTAGCCGCCGCGGTAGGCGGCGACCCGGCGGGCGAGGGCCCGGTCGGTCTCGGCGAGCCGTTCCTGGGCGATCACCGAGATCAGCTCGGCGCCGCGCCGGGAGCGGACGAAGGCGACCGAGCGGACGCCCTGCCGGGTGAGGTCGGTGAGCAGGTCGGCGGTCTCGGCGGTGGCGGTGCGGCGGACCGGCGCACCGCGCTCGCCGTGCAGCTCGGTGAGGGGCGGCTCCCACAGGGCGAAGACCAGTTCGCCGCGCGGGGAGGCGTCGTCGGAGACCTCGGTGACGGGCAGGCCGGTGAGGCGGCCGGCGGCGCGGGCCGGGTCGGCGGAGGTCGCGGAGGCGAGGAGGAAGACCGGCTCGGAGCCGTACCGGGCGCAGACCCGGCGCAGCCGGCGCAGGACCTGGGCGACGTGCGAGCCGAAGACGCCCCGGTAGGTGTGGCACTCGTCGATGACGACATAGCGCAGCGAGCGCAGGAAGGAGGACCACCTGGGGTGGGAGGGGAGGATGCCCCGGTGCAGCATGTCGGGGTTGGTGAGGACGTAGTTCGCGTACTGGCGGACCCACTCGCGTTCCTCGACCGGGGTGTCGCCGTCGTAGACGGCGGGCCGGATCCGGTTGCCGAGCGGGGCGGCGAGCTCGCGGACGGCGCGGCGCTGATCGGCTGCGAGGGCCTTGGTGGGGGAGAGGTAGAGGGCGGTGGCCCCGCGTCCGTTCGCGGCCTCCGCGCCGTCGAGGAGGGTGGAGAGGACGGGCGCGAGGTAGGCGAGCGACTTGCCCGAGGCGGTTCCCGTGGCGATCACCACGGACTCGCCGTCGAGGGCGTGCTCGGCGGCCTCGGCCTGGTGGGCCCAGGGGTGCTCGATCCCGGCGTCCTGGACCGCGGCGATCACCTCGGAGCGGATGCGGTCCGGCCAGACGGCATGACGGCCCGCCCGGGCGGGCATGTGCTCCATATGAGTGATGCGCGCGGCCCGGCTCTCGCCGGAGGTGAGCCGTTCGAGGACCCGGTGCGGGGAAGGGCGGCTGCCCGTGTCCCCGGCGGGTCGAGCGGTGCGGTGATTCTTGGCCATCGGCACCGAGTGTGTCACCGGCGTGACGGACAATGCTTCCAAGGCGTCGTGCATGGCTGCTGGTAAGTGATTGAATGCCATCGCGGCTGGCGATTCGTTCTCCGACTCCGCCCGGGAGATCCGAGGGGGCGAACGCCCGATAGCAAGGTGCTGGAGGATCCGTGGACCTGTCCCTGTCGACTCGCACTGTGCCCGGAGCTGGCGGCGACCGTACGGTCGTCGAGGTCGGTGGCGAGATTGATGTTTATACCGCGCCCAAGCTGCGCGAGCAGTTGGTCGAGTTGGTGAACGACGGCAGTTACCACCTGGTCGTCGACATGGAGGGGGTGGACTTCCTCGACTCCACCGGCCTCGGCGTGCTCGTGGGCGGCCTGAAGCGCGTGCGCGCGCACGAGGGCTCGCTGCGCCTGGTCTGCAACCAGGAGCGCATTCTCAAGATCTTCCGGATCACGGGCCTCACCAAGGTCTTCCCGATCCACACCTCGGTCGACGAGGCCGTCAACGCGGTCGACTGACCGGGGGGATCCCATGGCCACCGTTGAACTCCGCTTCAGTGCCCAGCCCGAGCACGTCCGCACGGCCCGCCTGGTGGCGGCCGCGGTCGCCCGCCGGGCCGGGGTGGACGAGGCGGTTCTCGACGAGGTACGGCTCGCCGTCGGCGAGGCGTGTTCCCGTGCGGTCGGGCTGCACCGCAGCAACGGCCTCACCACGCCGATCCGGGTCGTGCTGACCGAGGAGGAGAAGACGTTCTCCATCGAGGTCGGCGACGAGGTGCCCGGTGCGGGCGCGGCGGGTGCCGCCGGTGTTCCCGGCGCGCGCGCCGAGGCCCCGGGGGAGACCGCCGAGGACGCCGAGGCGGGCGGCGAGGACGAGATGGGCCTCGCGGTGATCCGCGGGCTCGTCGACGACGTCGAGGTGACCGCCGGCGAGGACGGCGGGACCATCAGGATGAGCTGGCCCACCACCCCGGCGGAGGCGGACGCGGACGTCCTGTCCTGACGCCGCGCCCCCGGAGACGTACGCGAAGAGGCCCTGCCGTGGACGGCGGGGCCTCTTCGCGCGTTCCGGGCCGGCCCCAGGGGCAATCGATGGATTCCGCCGGGGTGCCGCCCCAGGGATCCGGTTTGTCCCGCTTCGGCTGCCTATGATCCGTGCCCATGCACCCGCAACCGGAATTGGCCCAGGCCCCCGCCGCCCTCGCCGCGGCGGTGCTCACCAGCGGGAACCGGACGATCGTCGCCGTCGTCGCCGGTGTCGCCCTCGCCGCACTGGTCACCGCCCGGCTCTTCGGCCGCCAGGTGCTCAAGGCCGACGAGGGCACCCCGGTGATGCGGCGGATCGCCGCCGCCGTGCAGGAGGGCGCCAACGCCTACCTCGCCCGCCAGCTGCGTACCATCGCGCTCTTCGCCGTCGTCGTCTTCCTCCTCCTCATGGCGCTGCCCGCCGACTCCTGGTCGCAGCGGGCCGGCCGCTCGCTGTTCTTCCTGGTCGGGGCGTTGTTCTCGGCGGTCACCGGATACGTCGGGATGCGGCTGGCCGTGCGGGCCAACGTCCGGGTCGCGGCCGCCGCCCGGGAGGCCGCCCCGGCCCCCGGCGAACCCGGCCGGGACCCCGCGGAGGCCGCCCGCCGGGCCATGCGGATCGCCTTCCGCACCGGCGGCGTCGTCGGCATGTGCACGGTCGGCCTCGGACTGCTCGGCGCCGCCTGCGTCGTCCTCGTCTACGCCGCCGACGCGCCGAAGGTCCTGGAGGGCTTCGGCCTCGGCGCCGCCCTCATCGCCATGTTCATGCGGGTCGGCGGCGGCATCTTCACCAAGGCCGCCGACGTCGGCGCCGACCTGGTCGGCAAGGTCGAGAAGGGCATCCCCGAGGACGACCCGCGCAACGCCGCCACCATCGCCGACAACGTGGGCGACAACGTCGGCGACTGCGCGGGCATGGCCGCCGACCTCTTCGAGTCGTACGCCGTCACCCTGGTCGCCGCCCTCATCCTCGGCAAGGCCGCCTTCGGCGACCACGGCCTGGTCTTCCCGCTGATCGTGCCCGCGATCGGGGTCCTCACCGCCGTCATCGGCATCCTCTCCGTCGCCCCCCGGCGCTCCGACCGCGGTGGGATGCGCGCCGTCGACCGTGGTTTCTTCGTCTCCGCCGTCGTCTCCCTCGTGCTCGTCGCGGTCGCCGCCTTCGTCTACCTGCCGTCGTCCTACGCCGGACTGGACGGGGTCACCGAACCCGGGCTGACCGGCCACGACGGCGACCCCCGGGTGCTCGCCCTCGTCGCCGTCGCCATCGGGATCCTGCTCGCCGCGCTCATCCAGCGGCTCACCGGCTACTTCACCGAGACCGGCCGCCGACCCGTCCAGGACATCGGCAGGTCCGCCCTCACCGGCCCCGCCACTGTCGTCCTCGCCGGCGTCGCCATCGGCCTGGAGTCCGCCGTGTACGCGGCGCTGCTCATCGCCCTCGCCGTCTACGGGACCTTCCTGCTCGGCGGCGCCTCCGTGATGCTGGCGCTCTTCGCGGTCGCGCTCGCCGGGACGGGGCTGCTCACCACGGTCGGCGTGATCGTCGCCATGGACACCTTCGGCCCGGTCGCCGACAACGCGCAGGGCATCGCGGAGATGTCGGGGGACGTCCGGGGCGCCGGCGCGCAGGTCCTCACCGAGCTGGACGCGGTCGGCAACACCACCAAGGCGATCACCAAGGGCATCGCGATCGCGACCGCCGTCCTCGCCGCCGCCGCGCTCTTCGGCTCGTACCGGGACGCCATCGCCACCTCGGTCGCCGAGGTCGGCGCCAGGGCCGGCGAGCTGACGCTCTCCATGGACATCTCCCAGCCCAACAACCTCGTCGGACTGATCCTCGGCGCCTCCGTCGTCTTCCTCTTCTCCGGACTGGCCGTCAACGCGGTCTCCCGGTCGGCCGGTTCGGTGGTGTACGAGGTGCGGCGGCAGTTCCGCGAGCACCCCGGGATCATGGACGGCAGCGAACTCCCCGAGTACGGGCGGGTCGTCGACATCTGCACCAGGGACGCGCTGCGCGAACTCGCCACGCCCGGGCTGCTCGCCGTCACCGCCCCGGTGGCCGTCGGCTTCGCGCTCGGCGTCGGCCCGCTCGGCGCCTACCTCGCGGGGGCGATCGGTACCGGCGCGCTGATGGCGGTCTTCCTCGCCAACTCCGGCGGCGCCTGGGACAACGCGAAGAAGCTGGTCGAGGACGGCAATCACGGCGGCAAGGGCAGCCCGGCGCACGAGGCGACGGTGATCGGCGACACCGTCGGCGACCCGTTCAAGGACACCGCGGGACCGGCGATCAACCCGCTCCTGAAGGTGATGAACCTGGTGGCGCTGCTGATCGCCCCGGCGGTGGTGCGGTTCGGCTACGGCGAGGACGCGAACCCCTGGGCGCGGGCCGGGATCGCCGTCCTGGCGCTGCTCGTCGTCACGGTCGCCGTCCGCGCCTCCAAACGGCGTCCGGTGGCCGTCGCCTGACGTGGCGTCCGTCTCATTTCCGTGGCGCGCGGGCCCCCTGGAGGCCCGGCGCCGCTTGGTTCAAACGGATTCAACACGGGAGGAATCCCTCGCACGAAAGGTGGAAGTCGTCCGCGCGGCGTGTATGTTCCGGGGCCGAGAGTCTTGGAAGGGACCGATCCGGTGAACAAGAAGCTTGCGGCAGCGCTGTCCGGCGGTGCGGTACTGGTGCTCGTGCTGTCCGGCTGCAGCGAGGACGAGGGCGACAAGGTCAACGACTGGGCCAAGTCGTTCTGCGACCAGGCGAAGCCGCAGATCCAGAAGCGGGCCGACGCCCACCAGATCATCATCTCGACCGCGGCGGACAGCCGTCCGGCGGAGATCCAGGCCGCCGACTCCAAGGCGTTCAAGGACATCGCGGACGCCGACCGGGCGCTCGCCAAGGCCGTGGAGACCGCCGGCGTCCCGCCGATCGAGAACGGCGAGAAGGTCCAGAAGGACGTCATTGCCGAGCTCAACGCGACCGCGCTCGCCTACGACGGGCTGAAGAAGCAGGTCGACGCGCTCGACCCGACGAACCAGCAGAAGTTCGCCGAGGGGCTGAAGGACGTCGCCGACGGCCTCACCAAGATCGAGAAGATGGACCAGAACGCGCTGGCCAACCTGGAGAACGGCGAGCTGGGCCAGGCCATGGCCAAGCAGCCGGGCTGCCAGAAGCCGACCCCGTCGGTGCCGAAGACGCCGTCCGGCTCCGCCTCCCCGAAGGCGGGCGCCACGGCCACGCCGACCACCTCCGCGTCCCCGAAGCCCAAGGCGTCGGCCTCCTCGGAGTAACACCCCGGGTGCCTCGCCCCCCCGCGCCGACACGGCCGCCCGCCGCGGCGCGGGGCGGGGCGGCGAGCCCCCGTCGGACGTCGCGTCCGCCCGGATTCCACGCGCCCGGCCTACACGCGTCCGGATCGCCCGCGCCCGGACCACACCCGTCCGGATCGCCCGCGCCCGGGCCGGTCCGCCCGGACTGTCGGTGCCCGGGCTGTCGGGGGTGGCGGTCACAATGGGACGCGTGAGTACGACCAGCCTGACCACCAGCCTTCCGGTGCCCGCGCACGCCGACCGACTGCGCGAGGCCCTGCTCGCCGCGGACTTCACCGCCGACGGTCTGCTCGACCGGCTCGGCGCCCCCGCCTACGCGGCGCTCGCCCGCAGCGAGACCGTGCCCGCCCTGCGCGCCACCCGCGGCGACTCCCCGCTGGAGACCCTCGTCCGGCTCTTCCTGCTCCAGCGGGCCGTTGAGCCCGCCCGGGCCGCCGCCGCCCTCCCGCTGAAGGAGGCCCTGGCCGACGGCTGGGTGGTCGAGGAGGACGGCGCCGTGCGCGCCACCGTCGACGTCCGGCCGTACGGCGGCCCGGCCGGCGAGGACTGGTTCATCGTCTCCGACCTGGGCTGTGCCGTCGGCGGCGCCGGCGGCATCGGCTCCAAGGAGGAGGGCGTCGTCCTCGGCGTCGGCGGCGCCTCCACCACGCTCGCCGGCATCACCGTCCGCACCCCGGTCGCCGCCGCGCTCGACCTCGGCACCGGCTCCGGCATCCAGGCCCTGCACGCCGCCCAGCACACCACCCTGGTCACCGCCACCGACCTCAACCCGCGGGCGCTGGAGTTCACCAGGCTGACGCTCGCCCTCTCCGGGGCCCGCGAGGCCGAGCTGCTTGAGGGCTCGCTGTACGAGCCGGTCGACGGCGACACGTACGACCTGATCGTCTCCAACCCGCCGTTCGTGATCTCCCCCGGCTCCGGCCTCACCTACCGGGACGGCGGGATGAGCGGCGACGACCTGTGCCGCACCCTCGTCCAGCAGGCCGGCGAGCGGCTGAACGACGGCGGGTACGCCCAGTTCCTCGCCAACTGGCAGCACGTCGACGGCGAGGAGTGGCAGGATCGGCTCCGCTCCTGGGTGCCGCGCGGCTGCGACGCCTGGATCGTCCAGCGCGAGGTGCAGGACGTCACCCAGTACACCGAGCTGTGGCTGCGCGACAGCGGCGACCACCGCGGCGACCCCGAGGCGTACGCGGCGGCGTACGACCGCTGGCTGGACGCCTTCGAGGCGAGCGGCACCCGGTCGATCGGCTTCGGCTGGATCACCCTGCGCCGCGACCCGGCGGTGGCCGCCGGGAAGGCCGAGCCGTCGATCGTGATCGAGGAGTGGCCGCACCCGGTGGAGCAGCCGCTCGGCCCGGCCGTCCGCGCCCACTTCGAGCGCCAGGACTACCTGCGCACCCACGACGACGCGGCCCTGCTCGCGGACAGCTTCACGCTCGCCCCCGAGGTGGTCCAGGAGCAGGTCGGGCTGCCCGGCGCCGAGGACCCCGAGCACGTCGTCCTCCGGCAGAACCGGGGCATGCGCCGCGCCACCCGGGTCGACCACGTGGGCGCCGGGTTCGCGGGCGTCTGCGACGGCACCCTCAGCGCCGGCCGGATCCTCGACGCGATCGCCCAGCTCATGGGCGAGGACCCGGTGCTGCTGCGGGACCGCACGCCGCAGTCCATCCGCCTCCTCGTGGAGGAGGGCTTCCTCACTCCGGAGTCCCTGCTTCCGGAGGAGGGGCCGGTCGCGGAGTAGTGGGGCACTACCGGCCATCTTCGTGAAACCGTACGGCCCGGCCCGCGTCGTTCACCCGGAATTCGCGTCCCTGACGCCGGGAGGTGTCAGCCTCCCTTCCAGGACACATCGGGGAGACGGGCACCGCGCGGGCACGGCGCCGGGACGGGAAGCGGGTACGGGCATGGAGAGCGGGCCGGCGATCTTCGCGGGAGCGGCGTTCACGCTGTTCGGAGGCGCTCTGCTGCTGTGGACCACCGTCCGGGTCCGGCAGGGCGAGCCGGTCGCGCTCGGCGTCGCGCCCCGTGCCGCCGCCACCCTGGCGGGCCTCGCCGGGGCGCTCTTCCTCGGCCTCGGCCTCTGGTGCTTCGGGCGCCTCTGAGCCGCCGCCCGCGCCACCCGCTGAGACCCGCCCCACATCGAACCGCCCCGCCGGTCCGGCAGTCCGGGCGGCAGGAAGGGCAGGAGTCGGGTTACCGTTCGAGTGGCCGTTGCGGGCTTTCCCTGTTTGACACGGGGGCGGGTTGTACCGTCACACTCCGCAGCGACGCCAGCGTCACCGTGCGTGTCGCTGACGTGCGTGCCAGCGCAGACCGCGTCGACCGGAGAGAAGAGCGAAGTTGTCCCCGACCAGCGAGACCGCACACGGCGGCCGCCGACTCGTCATCGTCGAGTCGCCTGCCAAGGCGAAGACGATCAAGGGCTACCTCGGCCCCGGCTACGTCGTCGAGGCGAGCGTCGGGCACATCCGTGACCTCCCCAGCGGCGCCGCCGAGGTGCCGGAGAAGTACACCGGCGAGGTGCGCCGCCTCGGCGTCGACGTCGAGCACGACTTCCAGCCCATCTACGTCGTCAACGCGGACAAGAAGGCGCAGGTCAAGAAGCTCAAGGACCTGCTTGCCGAGTCCGACGAGCTCTTCCTCGCCACCGATGAGGACCGCGAGGGCGAGGCCATCGCGTGGCACCTCCAGGAAGTCCTCAAGCCCAAGGTCCCGGTCCACCGGATGGTCTTCCACGAGATCACCAAGGACGCGATCCAGGCCGCCGTCGCCAACCCGCGCGAGCTGAACAAGCGGATGGTCGACGCCCAGGAGACCCGCCGCATCCTCGACCGCCTCTACGGCTACGAGGTCTCCCCGGTGCTGTGGAAGAAGGTCATGCGCGGCCTCTCCGCCGGCCGCGTGCAGTCCGTCGCCACCCGGCTCGTCGTCGAGCGCGAGCGCGAGCGCATCGCCTTCCGCTCCGCCGAGTACTGGGACCTCACCGGCACCTTCTCCACCGGCCGGGCCGGCGACCCGAGCGACCCCTCGTCCCTCACCGCCCGCCTCGCCGCGGTCGACGGCAAGCGCGTCGCGCAGGGCCGTGACTTCGGCGCCGACGGCCGGCTGAAGAGCGACACCGTGCTCCACCTCGACGAGGAGAAGGCCCGCGCGCTCGCCGCCTCCCTCGCCGACACCCGCTTCTCCGTCCGCTCGGTCGAGTCGAAGCCGTACCGCCGCTCCCCGTACGCGCCCTTCCGCACCACCACCCTCCAGCAGGAGGCCAGCCGCAAGCTCGGCTTCGGTGCCAAGGCGACCATGCAGGTGGCGCAGAAGCTGTACGAGAACGGCTTCATCACCTACATGCGTACGGACTCCACCGTGCTCTCCGACACCGCCGTCGCCGCGGCCCGCGCCCAGGTGACGCAGCTGTACGGCGCCGACTACCTGCCGGAGAAGCCGCGCGTCTACGCCGGCAAGGTCAAGAACGCGCAGGAGGCGCACGAGGCGATCCGGCCTTCGGGTGATCGTTTCCGCACCCCGGCCGAGACCGGTCTGACCGGCGACCAGTTCAAGCTGTACGAGCTCATCTGGAAGCGGACCGTCGCCTCCCAGATGAAGGACGCCACCGGCAACTCGGTCACCGTCAAGATCGGCGGCACCTCCGCCGACGGCCGCGACGCCGAGTTCTCGGCCTCCGGCAAGACGATCACCTTCCACGGCTTCATGAAGGCCTACGTGGAGGGCGCCGACGACCCGAACGCGGAGCTCGACGACCGCGAGCGGCGCCTGCCGCAGGTCGCCGAGGGCGACGCGCTCGCCGCCGAGGAGATCACCGCCGACGGCCACGCCACCAAGCCGCCCGCCCGCTACACCGAGGCCACCCTGGTCAAGGAGCTGGAAGAGCGCGAGATCGGCCGCCCGTCGACGTACGCCTCGATCATCGGCACCATCCTCGACCGCGGCTACGTCTTCAAGAAGGGCACGGCCCTCGTGCCGTCCTTCCTCTCCTTCGCCGTGGTCAACCTGCTGGAGAAGCACTTCGGCCGGCTCGTCGACTACGACTTCACCGCCAAGATGGAGGACGACCTCGACCGCATCGCCCGCGGCGAGGCCCAGTCCGTGCCGTGGCTGAAGCGTTTCTACTTCGGCGAGGGCGAGGGGGCGACCGGCGGCGCCGCCGACGCCGGCAACGGCGACGGCGACCACCTCGGCGGCCTCAAGGAACTGGTCACCGACCTCGGTGCCATCGACGCCCGCGAGATCTCGTCCTTCCCCGTCGGCAACGGCATCGTGCTGCGCGTCGGCCGCTACGGCCCGTACGTCGAGCGCGGCGAGAAGGACCAGGAGGGCCACCAGCGCGCCGACGTGCCCGACGACCTCGCGCCCGACGAGCTCACCGTCGAGTACGCCGAGGAGCTGCTCGCCAAGCCGAGCGGCGACTTCGAGCTGGGCACCGACCCGGTCAGCGGCCACCAGATCGTCGCCAAGGCCGGCCGCTACGGCCCGTACGTCACCGAGATCCTGCCCGACGACGTCCCGAAGACCGGCAAGAACGCGGTCAAGCCGCGCACCGCCTCCCTCTTCAAGGACATGTCCCTGGACACCGTCACCCTGGAGCAGGCCCTCCAGCTGATGTCGCTGCCGCGGGTGGTCGGCGCCGACGCCGAGGGCGTCGAGATCACCGCGCAGAACGGCCGGTACGGCCCGTACCTGAAGAAGGGCACCGACTCGCGGTCGCTGACCAGCGAGGACCAGCTCTTCACCATCACGCTGGAAGAGGCGCTGGCGATCTACGCCCAGCCCAAGCAGCGGGGCCGCGCTGCCGCCAAGCCGCCGCTGAAGGAGCTCGGCACCGACCCGGTCAGCGAGAAGCCCGTCGTCGTCAAGGACGGCCGCTTCGGCCCGTACGTCACCGACGGCGAGACCAACGCGACCCTGCGCACCGGCGACAGCGTCGAGACGATCACGCCCGAGCGCGGCTACGAGCTGCTCGCCGAGAAGCGCGCCAAGGGACCGGCGAAGAAGACCGCCAAGAAGGCCCCGGCGAAGAAGACCGCGGCCAAGAAGACGGCCGCGAAGAAGACCACCACGGCCAAGAAGACCGCGGCGAAGAAGACGACGACCGCCAAGAAGACGACGGCGGCCGCCAAGAAGGCCGCGGCGGCCAAGCCGGAGTAGTCCGCGGCGGCGCAGGTCGGCACGGGAAGGGCGGGAGCGGGGCTCCCGCCCTTCCCACGTTTGTTCGGCCGCGGCCCCGGTGGGCGAGGCCGTCCGGATAGGGTGGACGGATGACGCGAGCAGAGCAGCCAGAGCTTCTGGGCGACTCCGAAGCCGCACCCGCCCCCGGCGCCGCCCCCGTCTCCGACGCGGCCCTCGTCGCGGACTCCCGGGAGCGTGCCGTACGGGCCCTCGTGCGCCATCAGCCGCTGCGCAGGCTGTGGAGCGCCCAGGCCGTCGGCGGGGTCGGCGACGCCCTCGCCCTCCTCGTCCTGGTCCTCCTCGGCCTCCAGGCCGCGGTGACCGACGGGGCCCTCGGCGGCGGCTACCGGGGCGCCGCCTTCGCCGTGGCCGCCGTCGTCGGCGCCCGGCTGCTCGCCACCGTCCTCTTCGGCGCCGTCCTGCTCGGCCCGCTCACCGCGCTGACCGCGCCCGGCGCCGCCCTCGACCGGCGGTGGACCATGATCGGCGCCGACGGGCTGCGGATCGCGCTGCTCGTCATCGCCCCCCTGTGGATCGACTGGACCCCCGGCAACGCCCTGTGGTTCGTGCTCGGCACGGTGTTCCTCACCGGCGCCGCCGAGCGCCTGTGGGCCGTCTGCCGGGACGGCGCCGCGCCCGCGCTGCTGCCCGCCGCGCCCGTCGAGGGCGACGCCGTCCGGCCGCTCCCCGACCACCTCGGCGCCCTGCGCACCCTCACCCAGCGCACCGCCTTCCTCGCGGTCCCGGCCGCCGCCGCCGTCCTGCTCGCCGCCACCCTCGTCTCCAACCTGCTGGGCTCGGGCGTCGACTGGTTCTCGCTCCACCAGGCCGCCCTCGGCGCCTACGTCGCCGCCGGCCTCTTCGCCGCCTCCGTCAGCGTCCTCGCCGCGATCACCCTGCCCGGCGGCCAGACCCCGCGCCCCCGCTCGCCGCTGGAGGGGCTGCGCCGCCCCGCCGCCGAGAAGGGCCGCACCGGAGCCGTCCCGCTGCTCGTCCTGGCCTGCGCCACCGTCGCCGGCGCCATCGGCGCCGCCGCGTCGCTCGCCGCCCTGCACGCCTACGACCTCGACGGCGGCCCCGTCACCTACGCCCTGCTCGTGCTCGCGCTCAGCGGCGCCACCGCCGTCGGCATCCGCACCGCGCGCTCCGTGCTCCCGGTGCTCTCCCGGCGCCGGCTCCTCGCCCTCGCGATCACCGTCACCGGCGTCGCCCTGATCGCCGTCGGCCTGGTGCCCGACACCGCGACCGTGCTCTTCCTCGCCGTCCTCGCCGGATACGCGGCCGGCGTCGCCGCCAACACCGGGCACACCCTCGTCGACCAGGAGACCGAGGAGCCGCGCCGGGAGCGCACCACCGCGCACCTGCAGGCCACCGCGCGCGTGGGCATCGCCGTCGGCGCGCTCGCCGCGCCGCTGCTCGCCGCCGCGATCGGCCCGCACCGCTTCGTCTCCGACTCCGGGAAGTTCGTCTTCGACCACGGCGGCGCCGCCTTCACCCTCGCCCTCGTCGGCGCCCTGCTGCTGCCCGTCGCCGCGCTCGTCCTCGCCAGGACCGACGACCGCGCGGGCGTGCCGCTCCGCCGCGACCTGCGCGACGCGCTGCGCGGCGCCGACCCCGCCCAGGCGCCGTCCGCCACCGGCTTCTTCATCGCCCTGGAGGGCGGCGACGGCGCCGGCAAGTCCACCCAGGTGCAGGCGCTCGCCGACTGGATCCGCGCCAAGGGCCACGAGGTCGTCGTCACCCGCGAGCCCGGCGCCACCCCCATCGGCAAGCGGCTCCGCTCGATCCTGCTCGACGTCTCCTCGGCCGGCCTGTCCAACCGCGCCGAGGCGCTGCTGTACGCCGCCGACCGCGCCGAGCACGTCGACTCGCTGGTCCGGCCCGCCCTGGAGCGCGGCGCCATCGTCATCACCGACCGGTACATCGACTCGTCCGTCGCCTACCAGGGCGCGGGCCGCGACCTCTCCCCGACCGAGATCGCCCGCATCTCCCGCTGGGCGACCGGCGGCCTCGTGCCGAACCTGACCGTCCTCCTCGACGTCTCCCCAGAGACCGCCCGGGAGCGGTTCACCGAGGCGCCGGACCGGCTGGAGTCCGAGCCGCCGGAGTTCCACGCGCGCGTGCGGGCCGGCTTCCTCGCCCTCGCCGCCGCCGACCCGAGCCGCTACCTCGTCGTCGACGCCGGGCAGGAGCCCGAGGCCGTCACCACCGTCGTGCGCCACCGGCTCGACCGGATGCTGCCCCTCTCCGAGGCCGAGGTGAAGGCCGCCGAGGAGGCCCGCCGGAAGGCCGAGGAGGAGGCCCGGCGCAAGGCCGAGGAGGAGGCCGCCCGCAAGGCCGAGGAGGAGCGCCTGGAGCGCGAGCGCCAGGAGCAGCTCGCCAAGCTGCGCGCCGAGGAGGAGGAGCGCAAGCGGCGCGAGGAGGAAGAGGCGCGCCGCCTGGAGGCCGAGCGGCAGGCGGAGGAGGCCCGGCGGAAGGCCGAGGAGGCCCGGATCGCCGCCGAGGAGGAGGCCCGCCGGCGCGCGGCCGAGGAGAAGGCCCGCCGCGAGGAGGAGGAACGGCTCCGCCTGCAGGCCGAGGAGGAGGCCCGGCGCCGCGCCGAGGCCGAGGCGCTCCGCCTGGAGAAGCAGCGCAAGGCCGAGGAGGCCCTGCTGCGCGCCGAGGAGGCCCGCCGGCTCGCCGCCGCGGCCACCGCCGCCAAGGCCGCCGAGGAGGCCGCCGCCGCGCAGCAGCGCGCCGCCGAGCAGGCCGCGAAGGCCGCGGCGCAGAGGGCGGCCGCGGAGGCCGCGGCGAAGGCCGCCGAGGAGAAGGCCGCCGCGGAGCAGGCCGCGCGGGCGAAGGCCGCGGCCGAGCGCGCCGCCGCCGAGCGGAGGGCCGCCGAGGAGTCGGCCGGCGAGGTCACCGTCCAGACGCCGGTCGTGAACCTCGGCAAGGACTCCGGTACGGCTCCGGCGGCGGGCGACACCCCGACCGTCTCGCCGACCGAGGTCACCGTGGCGACCCCGGTCGTCCGCCCCGAGGACCCGCGCCGCCCCGAGGCCGAGACCGCGGTCCTGCCGCAGGTCGGCGGCCGCGCGACGGACGAGACCACCGTGCTGCGGCCGGTCCGCGACACCGCGCCGGACGAGACGGCCGTGCTGCCGCCCGTCCGCGACGCGGCCCCCGACGAGACGGCCGTGCTGCCGCCCGTGCGGGACGAGCGGCGGGCCGATCCGGCGGACCGGGTCCCGCGGGACTTCTTCCGGGACGAGCCGGAGGCCGGCCGGGCGGGGTCGAACGACGTCACCCGCGAACTGCCCCAGCTCGACGAGCAGGGCCGGCCCCGCCGCCGCTCGGACTGGGCCGAGGAGACCCCGCTCGACGACCTGCCGACGCTCGCGGACGAGCTGTTCGGCGGCTACGGCGGCGACGACGACGAGCAGGACCCCCGCCGCCGCCGCTGAGCCCGGCACCCGGGGGTGGAGTCCGCTCCACCCCCGGTCGGGCAGCCTCCACCCTGCCGCCGCGCACCGCGGATTCCTAGCGTGGGGGCCATGACGAGAGGCACAGCCACAAAGCAGCGAACGGCCGCGCGGACGGAGACGGCGGCCGGGGGGACGGCGGTCGCGCTCGACCGGGTCGTACGGAGGTACGGCGGCCCGGCCGGCGGCGGACGGGCCGCCCTCGACGGGGTGAGCCTCACCGTGCCGCGCGGCGCGTTCCTCGCGGTCATGGGCGGCTCCGGCTCCGGCAAGTCCACCCTGCTGCGCTGCGCCGCCGGGCTCGAACGGCCGACCTCCGGGACCGTGCGCATCGGGGACGCCGACCTGGACCGGCTGCGGCCGGCCGCCCTCACCCGACTGCGCCGGGACCGGATCGGCTTCGTCTTCCAGTCGCTGAACCTGGTCACCGCGCTGACCGTGCGCGAGAACGTCGCCCTGCCGCTGCTCCTCGCCGGCACGTCCGGCGGGGACGCCCGCGCCCTCGCCGGCCTCGCCGCCGTGGGCCTCGCCGACCGGGCGGACGACCTGCCCGGCACGCTGTCCGGCGGACAGCGGCAGCGGGTCGCGATCGCCCGGGCCCTCGTCACCGAACCCGAGGTCGTCTTCGCCGACGAGCCGACCGCCGCCCTCGACCCGGTCACCGCCGCCGAGGTCCTCGCGCTGCTGCGGCACGCCGTCGACGCGTACGGCCGCACCGTCGTCCTGGTCACCCACGACCCGGTCGCCGCCGCCTGGGCGGACGAGGTGGTGTTCCTCGCGCACGGACGGCTCGTCGACCGTCTGGAGCGGCCCGACGCGGCCGGCGCCAGGGCCGTCCTCGGCCGCCACGCGCGCGTGGACCACACCCGGAGCGCGACCGGTGCGACCGGCGGGACCACCGTGACCGGTGGGGCGGGCGCGGGCCTTCCGGGGGAGCGATGAACGACGGGGTCGCGCTGCTCGCCGCGCGTTCGCTGCGGGCCCACCGGCGGGCCTGGACGGCCGTCTTCGCCGCCGTCGCCCTCGTCTCCGCGCTGCTCGGCGCGCTCGCGCTCACCGCCGGGTCCCTCGGCCTGGCCCACGCGCGCGTGGAGCGGTACGCGGCGGCGCCGGTCGTCGTCGCCGGCGACCAGGAGGTCCGCTCCACGGCCACCCCCTGGGGCAGCGAACCGCAGACCGCCTCGGCCGGCCTCACCGAACGCGTCCGGGTGCCCGCGGCCGCCGCCGACGCCCTCCGGGCCGTGCCCGGCGTGCGCGCCGTCGTGCCGGACGACGCCTTCCGGGTACGGGAGCACACCGGCCGCCCCTGGGACGCGGCCCGCCTCGGCGGCCACCGGCTCACCGCCGGACGCGCCCCCGCCGCCCCCGGCGAGACCGTCGCGGGCGGCGCCCCCGACAAGCTCGGGCAGGTCGTCGCCGGGTACCGGGTCGTCGGCGTCGCGGACGGGCCCCGCGCGCTCTACTTCGGCGCGGCGGACGCCCGGCGGCTCGCGGGCCACCCCGGGACGTACGACGCCCTCGGCGTCCTCGGCGAGCCCGGCGTCCCCGTCGACACCCTCCACGCGCGCGTGCGCCACGCCCTCGACACCACGCCCGGCGCCGGCGGGAAGGGGCTGCGGGCCCTCACCGGCGACGGCCGGGGCGCCGCCGAGGACCTGCGGGCGCTGCCCGCGCGCGACGGCCTGCTCCAGCTCCTCGCCGCCGTCGCCGGAACGATCGTGCTGGTCACCGTCCTCGTCCTGTCCTCCCTCGTCGCCCAGGCCCTCGCCGAACGCGCCCCCGAGCGCGCCCTCCTGCACGCCGTCGGCGCCGCGCCCCGCCAGATCCGGGCCGCCGTCGGCCGCGAGGTCACGCGCGTGGCGGGCCCGGCGGCGCTGCTCGGCGCGCTCGGAGCCGTACCGGCCTTCCTGCTGCTCCGGTCGGCGCTCGCCACCCGGGGCGCCCTGCCGCCCGCCCTCGAACTGCCGGCCCCGCCGTGGCTGTACGCGGCCCTCCTCGTGACGGCCGGGCTGACGCTGGGCCTGGCCCGTCTCGTGGTGCCGCTCGCCACGTCCGACGGGCGCCGCGCGGGGCGGGCCGGGCGGCGCTCCGGGACCGTGCGGCGCGGGGCCGGGCTGGTCATGCTGGTGCTCGGGGCCGGCTCGGCCGGCACGGCCACCCTCCAGTCCGGCGAGGCCGCGGGCGTCGCGGCCGGCGCGGCCACCGTCACGCTGGTCGCCGGCTGCGCCCTGCTCGGCCCGTGGATCGCCGCCGCGGCGATGCGGGTGGCGGGGCCGGTGCTGCGCCGGTCCGGCGGGGCGGCCGGCCATCTCGTGGCGGCCGGGACGGCGGCCCGCTCCCGGGCCCTCGGCGCCGCGCTCACCCCCGTCGTCCTCGTCACCGCCTTCGCCGGCGTCCAGCTCGCCGCCGGGAGCACCGCCGACCGCGAGGCCGCCGCCCAGGCGCGGGCGGCGACCGTCGCCGGCCACGAGCTCGTCCCCCGCGCCGGGGACGGGCCGGCCACGGCCGAGCTGCGGCGGCTGCCGGGGGTGACGTCGGCCACCGGAGTCCTCCGGTCCACGGTCGTGCTGCCCGGCACCGAGGCGGGCTCGCCGCGGCTCGACCGGCTGCCGGTGCTCGGGGTGGACCCCGAGGGCCTGGCCGGGACGCTCGACCCGGGCGTCATCGCCGGGGACCTCGCGGGGCTGGCCCGGCCCGGGACGGTCGCCGTGGGCGCCGACCGCGCGGACGCGCTCGGCGTGCGGCCCGGCTCCACCGTCCAGCTGCGGATGGGCGACGGCGCCCCGCGCCGGCTGACCGTCGTCGCGGTGTACGCGCGCTCCCTCGCGCTCGGCGAGTTCCTGTTCCCGCGGGACGGGCTCGCCCCGCACATGACCGACCCGGTCCCCGCGCGCGTGCTGCTGGCCGGGCCCGGGGCCGCCCGGGTGCCGGGGGCCCGTCCGGCGCCCGCGCCGGAGCGGGTGGAGGCGGACGAGGCGGCGGCCGGGGCCGTCCTGTCGGTCGCCGCCGTCGCCGCGATCGGGGTGCTCACCGTCCTCTCCGTGCTGAGCACGCTCCGACTCCTCGCGGCCGGCCGGCGCGCCGAGCTCGCCCTGCTGGGCCAGGTCGGCGCCTCGCGCCGCCAGCTGCGGTCGATGCTGCTGCTGGAGGCCGGGTTCCTGGCCGGTACCGGGCTGCTGCTGGGCGCGGTGGTCGCCGCCCTGCCGCTGGCCGCGTTCGCGTGGGCGCTGACCGGCGGCCCGCCGTACCTGCCGCCCGCGCAGGCCGCGCTGATCGCGGGGACGGTCCTGGTCACGACGTACGCGGGCGTCCTCGGCGGCGCGGGCCGTGGTGCGGCGGGCGGGCCGGTCAGGCGTTGAGGTAGGCCAGGACGGCGAGGACCCGGCGGTGTCCGCTGTCGCTCGGCGGCAGCTCCAGCTTGGCGAAGACGTTGCCGACGTGCTTGTGGACCGACCGCTCGGTGACCACCATCGTGCGGGCGATCGTCGCGTTGTCGTGGCCCTGGGCCATCAGCTCCAGGCACTCGCGCTCCCGGGGCGTCAGCGAGTCGAGCGGGTCGTCGCGCCGGCGGGCCATCAGCTCGGTGACGACCTCGGGGTCGAGGGCCGTCCCGCCGGCCGCGACCCGCTCCAGGGCGTCCAGGAACTCGTCCACCCGCCCCACCCGGTCCTTCAGCAGGTAGCCGACGCCCCGGGCGCCGCCGCCCAGCAGCTCGGCGGCGTACGTCTCCTCCACGTACTGGGAGAGCACGAGGACCGGCAGCCCGGGCAGCTCGGCGCGGGCCGCGAGCGCCGCCCGCAGCCCCTCGTCGCGGAAGCCGGGCGGCAGGCGCACGTCGAGGACGGCGACGTCCGGCCGGTGCTCCAGGAGCAGCGGCAGGATCTCGGGTCCGGTCGTCGCCACCCCGGCGACCTCATGGCCGGCCGAGGTCAGCAGCAGGACCAGGCCCTCCCGGAGGAGGGCGTTGTCCTCGGCGATCACCACACGCACGGAAGCTCCACTTCGATCACGGTCGGTCCCCCTGCGGGGCTGGTCAGGCGTACGGTGCCGTCGAGCGCGGCGACCCGGCGGCGCATCCCGGTCAGGCCGGAGCCGCCGCCGGTCCCGGCGGCGGTGCCGGGGTCACCGGCGTCCCGGGCGCCGCCGCGGCCCTCGTCCCGGACCACCACGCGCACGCCGCCGCGGGTCCTGGCCAGCTCGACGGCGGCCCGGTCGGCGCCGCTGTGCTTGGCGGCGTTGGTCAGCGCCTCGGCGACGGCGAAGTACGCGGCGGCCTCGACGGCGGCGGGCGCGCGGGGCGCGTCGGCGGCCGTCCCCGCCGCCGCTCCCGGCACCGGGCCCTCCAGGCCGTCCACGGCGACCGTCACGTCCAGGGCGCTGCCGGCCGCCAGCGCGCGGACCGCCCCGGCGAGCCCGCGGTCGGTGAGGATCGGCGGATGGATGCCCCGGACGACGTGGCGGAGCTCGGCCAGCGCCTGCTCGGCCTGGTCCTGGGCGTCGTCGAGCAGCTTGCGGGCGGTCGCCGGATCGGTGTCGTACGCGCGGCGGGCGAGGCCGATCCGCATCGAGAGCGCCACCAGGCGCGCCTGGGCGCCGTCGTGCAGGTCGCGCTCGATCCTGCGCAGCTCCGCGCCGTGCGCGGCGACGGCACCGGCCCGGGTCGTGGTCAGCTGCTCGATCCGGGCGGCGAGCGCAGCGTCCCGCGCGGCGGACGGCGCCGGCGTCAGCAGGGTCCGCGCCCAGTCCGCCTCCAGGGCGGCGAGCCGCCGGAAGAGCGGCAGGGCGACGGGCGCCCGGCCGGCGAGGCCGCTCCACACGCCGTCGACGAGCGGCGCGACGACCCACAGCGGCAGGGAGACGCACCACAGGACCATGCCGTAGACGGAGTGGGCGGCGAGCCAGAGCAGGTCCCGCCGGGTGCCGGGGTCGTCGAGCGCGGTGCGCACGCGCGCGGGGAGGGGGCCTTCGAGCGGCGCGTACGCCTCGGGGACGGCGGTCCCGGTCAGCGCGGCGGTCCGCCGCCGCTCCCAGGAGGCGATCCGGCGCAGCAGCAGCACGGTCTCCGGGAGGACGCCCGCGCCGAGGACGGTGAGGGTGAGGAAGGCGGTGAAGACGACGACGCCGGCCATGAGGTAGCCGAGAAGCGCGATGCCGGCCCCGACCAGGAGGTGGTGCCACGCGCCGGCCGCGTCCTTGATCGTCTCGCGCATGGGTCCAGGCTAGGCGACCGGCGGCCCGGCGGCGGTGGAGCGGGCTCCACCATGGACAGGGGGGCGCGTACCGCCGACCGGGGGGTGCGGGGGGCGCGAGGATCGAAGGGCCGGGGGAGGAGGAGCGGGACCCGGCGCCCGTCCGACCGCTCCGCCCGTCCCTCCGGAGGTCCCCGTGCGTTTCCTGGCCTGGCTGCTGCTCGCCGTGTCCGTCGTCGCCAACGTCTATGCCAACACCTTCTCCGGCTACACCGGCGCCGCCCATGTCGTCGCCAGTGTCGTCACCGGCGCCGTCGTCCTCGGCTCGGCCGCCGTCCTGTGGTTCACGCGGCGCCGCGCCGCCTGAGGCAGGGGTCCGGCGCCCGAGGTCGTCGGCGGCGGGCGTTGTCGGAGGGCTGCCCCACAATGGAGGGCGTACCTTCAGGAGGGGCAGACATGGCCGTATGGGACGACCTGGTCGGACAGGAGCGGGTCGAGGAGCAGCTCGCCGCCGCCGCGCGGGACGCCGACGCGCTGGTCACCGCCCAGGCCGCGGGCGAGCCCGCCCCCGAGGCGTCGAAGATGACGCACGCCTGGCTCTTCACCGGCCCGCCCGGCGCGGGCCGGGTCGACGCGGCGCGCGCGTTCGCGGCGGCCCTCCAGTGCGTGAGCCCCGACCGGGCGCTCGGCGGGGCGCCGGGCTGCGGCTTCTGCACCGGCTGCCACACGGTGCTGGTCGGCACCCACGCCGACGTGACGACGGTCTCCGCCGTCGGCACGGAGATCCTCGTCAAGGACATGCGGGACACCGTCCGCAAGTCCTTCACCTCGCCGGCCAACGGCCGGTGGCAGGTCATCCTCGTCACCGACGCCGAGCGGCTCAACGAGAAGTCGGCCAACGCCGTGCTGAAGGCCGTCGAGGAGCCCGCCCCGCGCACGGTCTGGCTGCTCTGCGCCCCCTCGGTCGAGGACGTGCTGCCGACGATCCGCTCCCGCTGCCGCCACCTGACCCTGCGCACCCCGCCGGTCGCGGCCGTCGCCGACGTGCTGATCCGGCGGGACGGCATCGAGCCGGAGATCGCCCACGCCGCGGCCCGGGCCACCCAGGGGCACGTCGACCGGGCCCGTCGGCTCGCCACCGACGAGCGGGCCCGCGCCCGCCGCGCCGTCGTCCTGAAGCTGCCGCTGCGGGTGGCGGACATCGGCGGCTGCTTCAAGGCCGCGCAGGAGCTGGTGGACGCGGCGGCGGAGGACGCGAAGCAGGTCGCCGAGGAGATCGACACCAAGGAGACCGAGGAGCTGAAGGCGGCGCTCGGCGCCGCGCAGGGCGGACGGATGCCGCGCGGCACGGCCGGGATGATGAAGGAGCTGGAGGAGAAGCAGAAGCGGCGGGGCCGGCGCACCCAGCTCGACAGCCTGGACCTCGCGCTCACCGATCTCACCGGCTTCTACCGGGACGTCCTGACGCTCCAGCTCGGCACCGGCTCGGCGCTGGCCAACGAGGACGTGCGGGACGCGGTGGAGCGGATCGCCCGGGACACCACCCCGGAGCGGACCCTGCGCCGCGTGGAGGCCGTCCTCGCCTGCCGCGAGGCGCTGGAGCGGAACGTGGCGCCGCTGCTCGCGGTCGAGGCGATGACGATGGCCCTCCGGGGCTGAGCCCGCGCGGGTCCGGCGATTGGACACGGTGCGTACCCGTCCGGATACGCTCCGGGAATGGACTCCAGGCGTCTCCTCCGCACCTCCGCCACGGCGCTCGCCGCCGCCGGGCTGATCCTCTCCGGTTGCACGGGAGGGAGCGACGCGGCCGCTCCGGCGGGGCGGGGGTCCGCGACCGCGCGCCCGGTCGCCTCGCCGTCGCCGTCGCCCGAGGCGCTGAGGAAGTACTACGGCCAGCGGCTCGCCTGGCGGGACTGCGGCGTCGAGGGCTTCCAGTGCGCGACGCTCCGCGCCCCGCTGGACTACGCGCGCCCGGACGGCCCGGAGATCAAGCTGGCCGTCTCCCGGGTGCGGGCGAGCGGCCCCGGGCAGCGGATCGGCTCCCTCCTGGTGAACCCGGGCGGGCCCGGCGGCTCCGCCGTCGACTACCTCCAGGGGTACGCCGGCATCGGCTACCCGCAGCCGGTGCGGGCCCGCTACGACATGGTGGCCGTCGACCCGCGCGGGGTCGGCCGCAGCGAGCCGGTCGACTGCCTGACGGGCCCCGAGATGGACACGTACACCCAGGTCGACCAGACACCGGACGACACCGCGGAGGTCGACGCGCTGGCGGCCTCGTTCCGGCGGTTCGCGGCCGGGTGCGAGAAGCGCAGCGGCGCGGTCCTGCCGCACGTCTCCACGGTGGAGACGGCCCGGGACATGGACATCCTGCGGGCGGTGCTGGGCGACGAGCGGCTGCACTACGTCGGCGCCTCGTACGGCACCTTCCTCGGCGCCACCTACGCCGAGCTGTTCCCCGGCCGGGTCGGCCGGCTCGTCCTCGACGGGGCGATGGACCCGTCCCTCTCGGCGCTCGACCTCAACCGGGACCAGACGGCCGGCTTCGAGACCGCGTTCACGGCGTTCGCCGCCGACTGCGTCACCCGGCCCGACTGCCCCCTCGGCACGGGTTCGGTCGCGGCGGCCGGCGAGGCGCTCCGCACGTTCTTCCGCGCCACGGACACGGAACCCGTCCCCACCGGCGAGGACCGCGAGCTCGGCGAGTCCCTGGCCACCACCGGGGTCATCGCCGCCATGTACGACGAGGGCGCCTGGCCGCAGCTGCGGGAGGCGCTGACCCGGGCGATCGGCGGCGAGGGCTCGGCCCTCCTCGCGCTGGCCGACAGCTACTACGAGCGGGAGCCGGACGGCTCGTACGCGAACCTCATGTTCGCCAACGCCGCCGTGAACTGCCTGGACCTGCCGCCCGCCTACCAGGACCCGGCCGGCGCGGCGCGGGCCGTCCCGTCCTTCGACAAGGCGTCCCCGGTCTTCGGCACGGGCCTCGCCTGGGCCGCCCTGAACTGCACCTACTGGCCGTCCGAGGCCACCGGCCGCCCGCACCGCATCACCGCCGAGGGCGCCGCCCCGATCCTGGTCGTCGGCACCACCCGCGACCCGGCCACCCCCTACAAGTGGGCCGAGTCCCTCGCGGACCAGCTCTCCTCCGGCACCCTCCTCACCTACGAGGGCGACGGCCACACCGCCTACGGCCGGGGCAGCGACTGTGTCGACACCGCGATCAACACCTACCTCCTGGAGGGCACCCCGCCCACCGAGGGAAAGCGCTGCTCATGACCCCCGGCCCGGCCCGCTCCGACCCTGGTCGGAGCACCCCGGGAAACTGTGTAGACTTGGCGACGCTGCTGCACCGACCATGGTGACGCGCAGCGCGCCGCCTTAGCTCAGTTGGCCAGAGCAACGCACTCGTAATGCGTAGGTCTCGGGTTCGAATCCCGAAGGCGGCTCCGATGAGGGCCCGGTCGATCACGACCGGGCCCTTTCGGTTTCTCCGGTAGGGGGCGGGGAGGGTCAGGAGGTGCGGCGGAGGGCCAGTACCGCGTTGTGGCCGCCGAAGCCGAAGGAATTGCTCAGGGCCAGGTCGCCGGTGGTGGGGAGCGGGCGGGGGAGGGCGCGGACCACGTCGAGGGGGATCGCGTCGTCCGGGTCGTCGCAGCCGAGGGTCGGCGGGATCAGACCGTGGTGGAGGGTGAGGGCGGTGACGACGGCCTCGACGCCGCCCGCCGCGCCCTGAAGATGGCCGAGGCCGCCCTTGGGAGCCGTGACCGGGATGGGGACACGGCCGTCGGCGTCGCCGAAGACGTGGGCCAGCGCGGCCGCCTCCGCCAGGTCGCCCTCCACGGTGGCGGTGGCGTGGGCGTTGACGTGGACGACGTCGGCGAGGGTGGCGTCCGCGTCGGCGACGGCGCGGCGCAGGGCGGTCGCGACGCCTCGGCCGGTGGGGTCCGGGGCGGCGAGGTGGTGGGCGTCGGCCGAGAGGCCCCAGCCGGCCGCCTCGCAGTAGATCCGGGCGCCCCGGGCCAGGGCGTGCTCCTCGGCCTCGAGGACGAGGATGCCCGCGCCCTCCGCGTTCACGAAGCCGGAACGGTCCTTCGCGAAGGGGCGCGAGGCGTGCTGGGGGGTGTCGTTGCACGTCGACAGAGCGCGCATCGCGGCGAACGCCGCCATCACCTCGGGGGTGACGGCCGCCTCCGCGCCGCCGGCGAGCGCGAGGTCCACGTGGCCGGAGCGGATGCGGTCGACGGCCTGGCCGATCGCCTCGCTGCCCGACGCGCAGGCGCTGACGACCGTACGGGCCTCGCCGGTGACGTGCAGGTCGAGCGAGACCTGGGAAGCCGCCTGTGACGGGACGGTCATGGGGGCGGTGAGCGGGGGGACGCCCCGTACGCCGCGCTCCCGCAGCCGCCGGTCGGCGGCGACGAGCACCGGGGCGCCGCCGATGATGGTGCCGAGGCTGATGCCGACCCGGTCGGGGTCGAGGCCGCTCTCCAGGGTGCCGCCCGGCGCCAGGCCCGCGTCCCGCCACGCCTCGCGGGCCGCGAGGACGGCGAACTGGGAGGCCCGGTTCATGCGTCTGGCCCGTGGCCCCGGCAGGAGGTCGGCGGGGTCGACCGGGACGGTGCCGGCGATCCGTACCGGCTGATCGGCGAACTCGGGCGCGGTCAGCGGCCGGAGGCCGCTGCGGCCGGCGAGGAGCCCGTCCCAGAGCGCGCCGTGCCCGAGGCCCAGCGGGGTGATCGCGCCGAGGCCGGTCACCACCACGCGCCGGGGGTGCCGGCGGGTGGCGCGGCGCGGGGCCGGTGCCGCGGGGGAGCCGGGGGTTCCCGAGGCGCCCGAGGCGCCGTATCCCGTTTCCATCGTTTCCCTTCCGGGTGATTGAATTTGATCGATCAACAGCCGCAGCGCGGCATTGAGCGGGGGACGCATGGGACGCAGCAACGATCCGAATACCGCCGACGCGGAGGACTTCCGGCTCGAATTCGGAGACCTGCCCGCCCTGTTGAGGGCGTGGCGGGCCGAGGCCGGTGCCCGTCTCGGGCGCGCCAAGCCGTTACCGCAGCGGGAGGTGGCCCGCCGCATGGGAGTGAGCGAGCGCTGGTACCGGGCGCTGGAGAGCGGAGCGCAGGTCCCGCTCACCCTCGACACGCTCACCGGGCTCGCCGATGCTCTCGACCTCGGGCCGGACGAACGCACGGCGCTGTACTGGTACCGGCTGACCGAGGTGTCGGACGAGGGGCTGCCGAAGGAGGACGACGGCAGGCTCGCCCGCTTGAAGGAATTCGTGCACGCGCAGGAGGGGTTCCCCGCCTACCTCGCCGACCACGCGTGGAACATCGTCGGCCACAATGCCGCGATGGCCTCGTGGTTCCCCTGGGTCCGGGAACCGGGCGCCAATCTCATGCGATGGGTCCTGGAGAGCCCGGCGGCGCGGGAACGGTTCGTCGACTGGCGCGAGCAGGCCTCGCTGTACCTGGCGCAGCTGCGCTTCACACTGGTGCGGCACCCGGACGACCCGATCCTGGCGGACCTGCTCGCCGGGGCGCTGCGGGACCCCGACTGCCGGGAGCTGTGGGACGCGGGTCCGCGCATCATCGCGTTCCGGCAGGGCGGAAGGTTTCGTCTCTCGCTCCCGCACGTCTCGTCGACCGAGCTGGTGGTCACCTCTCAGGTCCTCCTCCCCGCTTACCGCCCCGGCATCCGCTTCGTGGCGCTGATGCCTGTCTAGGGCTTGTCCCCGTTGCACTGTACACAGGAATTCGATGCCGTATACCGGCAAATTCTTGCCGGTTGACAAGGCATCGGAAGCGCTGCAATCTCGGTCAGCGTTCCGGGGAACGGTGGGGTCGTTCAGGGGCTCTCGCCGGGAATTCCCGGACGGATGGGGGAGATTCTCTGTGTTACCCGTGACGGATTCTTTCGTTAAAAGCGCGTATCGATTTCCGGGCGGGGCGTGACGTGGCAGCGTCATCGACGATCCGGCCGCCCGCCCTGCGTCTCCTTTCCGACTCCGACGACCTCGTCGGACTGTTGAGCGGCCTGCGCGGCCGGCCGGTACGGGAACTGCGCCTCGCGCTGCCGCTCAGGCCGTACGACCGCCGCGTCCGCGAACAGGCCACCCTGCTCAGCGCGGAGATCGTCCGGCGCGGGGCCCAGGTCCGGGTGCTCCAGCCGATGGAGGGTGACCGCGACCCGGCCTACGCCGCCGACACCCGCCGTCTCGCCGCCTCCGGGGCCCGCATCCGGGTGCTGCCCCGGCTGTCCGTGTGGATGGCCGTCGCCGACCGGGACCTCGCCGTCGTGCCCTCCGACCCCGAGCGGGAGGCCGCCCCGGCGACCCTGCTTCGCGGGCCGGCCCTGGTGGGGGCGTACCAGGCCCTCTTCGACCAGGTGTGGAGCCGGCGCGAAGGGCCGTTCGCGCCGCCGTCGGCGGATCAGGGCGGACCACAGGGGGCGGGGCCGGACGGCGAGGGCCTCGTGGGGTTCGAGGGCCTGGACGTGCGGGAGCGTGAGGCACTGCTCCTGCTCGCCCAGGGCCTCACCGACGAGGGCATCTCGCGGCGCACCGGCCTGTCGGTGCGGACGATCCGCCGCACCGTCGCCGGAGTCATGACCCGGATGGGGGCGCAGAGCCGCTTCCAGGCGGGGGTGGAGGCGGCCCGCCGCCAGTGGGTCTGAGACCGTCCCGGCGTTCGCCCGGCCCGGACCGGCCCCCCCCCGGGCCGCAGGGGCGCCGCCCGCGCCCCCCCCCCACCCCGGCCCACCA
>NZ_JBHYKM010000014.1:52865-68219 GCF_042741435.1 Streptomyces sp. NPDC058955
GGGGCGCCGCGCCGGGCGCGGGGGGGGCGGGGGGGGGCGCGCGCCTAGTTGTGCGCCCGCGCCCGGCGCCGCCCGCCGCCGCGCCGCCCCCCCCCCCGGCCCCGGCCGCCCGGGCGCCGGACCCGGCCCGTACCGCTTCCCTACAGACCCGTACGGGCCAGGTCTCCCGGGGCGTAGCGGGCGCCGCTCGGCGGGGTGAGGGCGTCAAGGCGGGCGAGCTGCGCGGGGGTGAGGACCACCGCGTCGGCCGCCGCGTTCTCCTCCAGGCGGCTCACCCGCTTCGTCCCGGGGATGGGGACGACGTCGCCACCCTGCGCGAGCAGCCAGGCGAGGGCGACCTGCGCCGGGGTGGCGCCGGCGTCGGCGGCGACGGCCGCCACCTCGTCGACGATCCGCAGGTTCCGCTCGAAGTTGCCCTCCGCGAAGCGCGGGGTGGTCAGCCGGAAGTCGTCGGAGTCGAGCTCCTTCGGGGAGCGGATCGCTCCGGTGAGGAAGCCCCGGCCGAGCGGTGAGTACGCGACGAGGCCGATGCCCAGCTCGCGCAGGGCCGGCAGGAGCGGGCCGCCGGGCTCGCGCGACCAGAGCGAGTACTCGGTCTGCACCGCCGTCACCGGGTGGACCGCGTGGGCGCGGCGGATCGTCTCCTCGCTCGCCTCGGACAGGCCGATGTGCAGGATCTTGCCCTCGCGGACCAGCTCGGCCAGGGCGCCCACGGTCTCCTCGACGGGCGTGGCCGGGTCGACGCGGTGCTGGTAGTAGAGGTCGATGCGGTCCGTGCCCAGGCGGCGGAGCGAGCCTTCGACGGCGGCGCGGACGTTGGCGGGGGAGCTGTCGAGCACGTTGGGCCGAGCGGTGCCGTCCCCGTGCGCGACGAGGCCGAACTTGGTGGCGACGACCACCTCGTCGCGGCGCCCGGCGACGGCCCGGCCGACCAGCTCCTCGTTGACGAAGGGGCCGTAGATCTCGGCCGTGTCGAGGAAGGTCACACCGAGGTCGAGGGCGCGCCGGAGGGTGCGGACGGCCTCCTCCTCGTCGGCGCCCGCCCCCGTGTAGTAGTCGGACATCGTCATGGCGCCCAGCCCGATGCGTGACACATCGAGCCCGCCGAGCGATACACGCTCCACCGCGACCCGTTCCTTCCCGTGGCGTTGCCGGCCGCCCCGAGTGACGGCCCGTGCTGGCCCCGACTCTATGAGCGGGGCGGTCCTGGGGGGAGGCTCCCGGTGAATTCCCTTGGTTTCTGGCAGGTTACTGCCATCGTAATTCCCGCCTCCTCCCTTCCGTTCCTCTTCTCTTCCGTGTTTCTTCCGCAGGTCTTCCCCCGTATTCCCGGAGCGGGGTGGTGGCAGCAACAGGCCAGGCGCCTTTCCGCCACCTCCGCCCCGTGTTTGACTCCGATCAGCCCGCCGGTGCGGGCTGCGGAAACCTGTGGACCGCGGAAACGACGGAGACCATCAATGCCGAACATGACGCTCGGTCCCATGGACGTCGACGGCGCCTACGAGGACGAACAGCTCACCCGGCGCATGGGAATCGAAATCGTCACCTGTGAACCCGGACTCGTCGTCGGCACGATGCCGGTGACCGGAAATCGCCAGCCGGTGGGAATCCTGCACGGCGGGGCGACCGCCGCCTTCGCCGAGACGCTCGGCTCCGTCGCCGCCTTCCTCCACGCGGGGCCCGGCGGCAACGCGGTCGGGGTCGACCTGTCCTGCACCCACCACCGCTGGGTGTCCTCGGGGACCCTCACCGGAGTCTGCCGCCCCCTCGACGAGCGGCCCACGACGGCCTCGTACGAGATCGTCGTCACCGACCGTTCGGGGAACCGGGTCTGCACCGCCCGCCTCACCTGTGCCGTCCGGCGCGCCCGCCGCCGCGCCCCGGCCACCGCCACCCCCCGACGAACGGAACACCGATGACCCCGACCTCAGCACGGACCGTGCCGGCTTCCGTGGACGACCACTTGGGCCCCGCCGAGCAGCGCTTCTTCGGCCGCGGCTTCCGCCGTGTCGCGTACGACCTCGGCGAACTGCGGGTGACCTCGGGGCCCGGCACCGAGGGACGGGTCCGGGCGGTCACCACCGTCGGCGTCCGCTACCCCGCCGACTGGTCCCGGAAGACCGACGGCACCGATCTGCGGCCGCACTTCAGCACCGTCGACGGGATCGTCGTCGCGGCCCAGCTCGCCGAGGCCTGCCTGGGCGGCCGCGGCGCCGGCCTGCGCGACGGCTGGCTGCGCTCCGTACGGCTCACCGCGGGATCCCGACCCCAGGAGGACCTGGACGCGCTGCCCGCCGAGGCCGTGGTCCGCAGGACCGAGCCCGCGACCGACCGGTCCGGGTGGGTCGTCTCCCACGTCGACTGCGCGGTGGGGACCATGCGGATACGGTGCGAGGTCGAGCACCCCGCGCCCCCCTCCGTGACCGCCGGCTCCCCGGCCGCGGCGGACCTCGTGGCGGCCCCCGGCTGGGAAGGGCTCCTCGGCCCCGCCCCCGACCGCTACTTCGGCACCGGCTTCACCACCCGGCGCCAGCACGTGCGCGGGGTGGAGATCGACCACGCCGCCCTCGGCGCCACCGCCACGCTCACCCTCGAACACGAGGACGGCGCCCCCGTCCCCACGGCGGGCCTCGAAGGCGCCCACCAGCCCTCGGTGTCCGTCGTCGACGCCTTCGTCACCGCGCTCCAGCTCGCCCAGGTCATGCTCTACGACCTCGACGGCATGCGCCGCCAGGACAGCAACACCCTGTGGATGCGGCAGACGACGCTCACCGCCGAACGCCCCGACCGGCCGTCCGCCGGCATCCCCGTCACCACCCGCATCGCCGACCCCGGCCTGCTGCGCATGGGCGACGCCACCTGGCGCACGCTCGACGTCGTCGGCGAACTCGGCGGCATCCGGGTGCGGTCGGCGGTGGCGCACCAGCTCCCGGAAGGACACCCGAGCGCATGACCCGCATGACCCGCGCGGCCGTGATCGCCGGTGTCGGCGGCTTCGTGCCGCCGCGCGTCGTGACGAACGACGAACTCGCCCAGCGCCTCGACACCTCCGACGCCTGGATCCGCACCCGCACCGGCATCGCCCAGCGCCATGTCGTCGACCCCGGCACCACCACCGGGGACCTGGCCGTCGAGGCCGGGGCCCGCGCCCTGAAGAACGCGGCGGACGCCGACGGGACCGGGCGCGCCACCGCCGACCTGGTGATCGTCGCCACCACCACCCCGGACCGGCTCTGCCCCGCCACCGCCCCGTCCGTCGCCACCCGCCTCGGCCTGACCGACGTGCCCGCCTACGACATCGCGGCCGTCTGCTCCGGCTTCGTGTACGCCCTCCAGGCCGGCGCGGCCGCCGTGACCTCGGGCTTCGCCGACCGCGTCCTCGTCATCGGCGCCGAGTCCTTCAGCACCATCCTGGACCCGGGGGACCGCACCACCTCCGTGATCTTCGGAGACGGCGCCGGCGCCGTCCTGCTGCGGGCCGGCACGCCCGACGAGCCCGGCGCGGTACGGGACGTGCACCTGGGCAGCGACGGGGCGATGGCCGACCTGATCACCGTGCGCGGCGGCGGCGCCGAGGAGCGCTCCCGGGGCGGCGCGCCGCGCGAGGAGGACCGCTACTTCCGGATGGAGGGCAAGTCCGTCTTCTTCGCCGCCGTCCGCCGCATGGCGGAGTCCTCGCGCACCGTCCTCGGCCGTACCGGCTGGGCGGTCGAGGACGTCGACCACCTCGTCGGTCACCAGGCCAACTCCCGCATCCTGCACGCCGTCGCCGAGCAGCTCGGGCTGCCGCCGGAGCGCGCCGTGCTCAACATCGACCGGGTCGGCAACACCTCCGCCGCCTCGATCCCGCTCGCCCTCGTCGACGCCGTCGCCGACGGCTCGCTCCGGGCGGGGGACAGGCTGCTGCTCACCGCCTTCGGCGGGGGCGCCACCTGGGGCTCGGCGACGCTCACCTGGCCCGCGCTGCCGGCCGCCTGACCCGCCCCTTCCCTTCCCTTCCCTTCCTTCTTCCGCATGTTCCACGAATCCTGAGGTGAACCCACCATGACCGGCTCCGTCGCCACGATGATCATCGAGATACTCACCGGCAAGTTCGAGGTGCCCGAGGAGGAGGTGACCCAGGGCACCGTCCTGGAGGACATCGCGGTGGACTCGCTCGCGCTCCTGGAGATGGCGCTGATCCTGGAGAAGCGCCTGGGCGTCTCCATCGAGGAGGGCGTCCTGCGCTCCCAGCAGACCATCGACGAGGCCGCCCGCGCCGTCGAGGGCCTCGGCGCCCCGTCGGTCTCCGGCCCGGCCGCCGCCTGAGCGGCGCGCCCGCGCCCGCCCCGGAACGCCACCGCCGTGCGCCTCGTCCTGCTCCGCCACGGAGAGACCGACCGCAACGCCGCCGACCTCTTCCAGGCCCAGGCCGACATCCCCCTCAACCCCACCGGGACCCGCCAGGCGCGGGAGGTCGCCCGGGCGCTGAGCCCCGGCGCTTGGGCGGCGGTCTGGTCCTCGCCGCTCGTCCGCGCGGACCGCACCGCCGCGTACGCCGCCGAGCGGCTCGGTGTCCCCCACCACCGGGCCGACGGGCTGCGCGAGCGGGACCTCGGCACGCTCGACGGCCGCGAGCGCGCCGCGTACGCCCGGGAGCACCCGGAGGAGATGCGGCGGCTGCTCACCGACCCCGACTATGCCCCGCCCGGCGGTGAGACCGGCCGCGCCGCGCTGTCCCGCTTCGCGGCGACCCTCCGCGCCGTCGCGGCGGAGTCGCGCCCGCCGGACCCGGCAGGACGGCCGGACCCGGCCCGTCCGGCGCGCCGCCCGGACCCGTACCCCACCCGCCCCGTCCTCGTCGTCACCCACGGCGGGGTCCTGAACCTCCTGACCCGAGCCCTGGACGGCGGCCCCGACGCTCCCCCCGGCGTTCTCGTCGGCACCTGCGCCGCCGCCTGCGTCGACATCGCCTGGACGCCCGACGGCCGGGCGCTCGCCGCCCTGCGCCGCCGGAACGTGCCCCCGCACGCCTGCGAAGCCCTCGACGACGCCGTCCTCCCGCCGCCGTCCCTCGCCCTCGACGACCTCGTCACCACCACCCCCAAGGAAGCGACCCGCACATGAGCATCGAGATCACCGTCGTCTTCGACGTCGTACCCGACCGGTTCGAGGCGACCGCGAAGGCCTTCGCGGGGCTGTGCGCCGCGACCCGTGCCGAGAAGGGCGCGCTCCGCTTCGACGCCTTCCGCGCCGAGGGCGACGAGCACGCGATCGTGCTCGTCGAGGAGTGGGCCGACCAGGCGGCCATCGACCTCCACATGAAGGAGCCGTACGTCGCCGCGTTCCTGGCCGAGGTCGACGGCGCGTACGCCGCCGCCCCCCGCGTCCTGCGCCTGCGTCCCCTCGACGCCTGACCCGTGGGAGGCGACACCACACAGCGGCCGCGCGTCCTCGTCGTCGGCGCCGGCCCCGTCGGAATGGTCCTCGCGAGCGAGCTGCTGCTGCGCGGGGTCAGGGCCGACGTCATCTCCAAGCTCCGCCGGCAGAGCCCGCACTCCCGCGCCACGATCCTGTGGCCCCGCGTCCTGGAACTCCTCGACCGGGTGGGCGTCGGGCGGAAGCTCGTCGAGCAGGGCCACTACTTCGACCAGATGAACTACTACTCCGAGAAGAAGCGGATCGGCCTGATCCGTTTCGATCGGCTGCAGGGTGTCGGCTATCCCTTCGCCATCACCATCCCGCAGTGGCGCACCGAGGCGGTCCTGGAGGAGCACCTCACCGCGCTCGGCGGCACCATCGCGTACGACACGTCCTTCGTCGGCGGCACTCAGGAGCCCGACGCGGTCCACTGCCGCCTCCGGCTGCCCGACGGCCGCGAGGAGACCCGCACGTACGACTACGTGGTCGGCGCCGACGGCTACAACAGCACCGTCCGCGAGGCGTTCGGCTTCCGGTTCGCCGGCCGCACCCTGCGCACCCGGCTCGCCATCACGGACGCCGAGATCCTCGGCGAGACGACCGGCAGCGAGGCCGCGTACTACCTCACCCGGACCGGCAACATGGTCCTGGCGCCGCTCGGCGACGGCGTCTTCCGGGTCGGCGCGAGCGTCCCGGACGGCTTCACCGGCGACACCCCGGACCGGGCCTTCTTCGAGACGCTGCTCGCCGAGCGGGTCCCGGGCGCCCGCCGGCTCGGCGACATGCGGTTCAGCGGCGTCTTCACCGCCCATGTCCGCTCCGCCGGCACGTACGGCAGCGGGCGGGTCTTCCTGGCCGGGGACGCGGCGCACGCCATGAGCCCGTCCGGCGCGCAGGGCGTCAACACCGGCCTCCAGGACGCGGTCAACCTCGGCTGGAAGCTGGCCGGAGTGGTGCGCGGCGACTACCGGCCCGAACTGCTCGCCACCTACGACACCGAGCGCCGGCCGGCCGTCGACGCGGTCTCCGCGCTCTCCACCCGGCTCGCCCGCGTCGGCCTGTACGCGACCCGGCGGAAGACCGTCGCCCGGGACGCCGTCTACCGGCTCGGCACCGCGACCGGAACCCTGGAGAAGGCACTCGCGCCCCGTCTCGCCCAGCTCGACACCCACTACGGGCCCCGGCCGACGCGCCGGTGCCTGGTCCCCGGCGAACGGCTGCCGCTCGGCTGGCGCCCCTCGTCCACGGCACCCGTCCTGGCCGTCGACCGCCACACGGTGCTGCTGTGGCCCGGACTCCAGTACCGGTACGAGACGTGGACGGCGCTCGTCCACGCGGTGCGCGCCGGGGCGGCCACCGCGGCCGCCGTCCGCGACCTGGGCGGTCGCCCGCCCGGCCCGCTGCTAGGCAAGCTCCCGCGAGAGGCGCACGCCCTGCTCGTCCGGCCGGACGGCCACCTCGACCGGCTCGTCCCGCTCACCGGCCACGGACCCGCCGCCGCGGCCCGCGCGGTCGGCCGCGCCCTCGCCCACCACCACCAGAACCAGCACCAGCACCAGCACCAGCACACGCACACCGCACCCACCAAGGAGCCCGCCATGTCCACCACCCCCGCCGCCCCCCGTGTCACCCTCACCGAGGTCGAGGACATGACGCCCGAACAGCTGGCCGTCTACGACAAGTTCCGCTCCAACCTCACCCGGGCCCTGCTCCTCACCAAGAACTCGGCCGCCGCCCACCTCGCCCTCGGCGGCACCTTCACCGTCGGCCTGCTGAGCCTGCTCGACCGCGAGGTCGTCGTGCTGCGCGTCGCCCACCTGCGCGACAGCGAGTTCGAGAAGCTGCTCCACTACCCGCTCGCCCGCAAGGCCGGCCTCGGCGACACCGAGATCAAGGCGATCGAGGAGGGCCTCTACGACGAGCTGCCGGCGCCCCGCGCCGCCCTCGTCCGCTACGTCACCGAGTGCATGGTCGACCACAAGGCGAGCGCGGAGGCCTTCTTCGCCCTGCGCGAGCACTACTCGCAGCACGAGATCGCCGAGATCACCCACCTCGCCGGGCACAGCGCCATGACCGCCATGTACCTGGCCAGCCTGGACATCCCGCTCGACGAGGGCATCGCTTCCTGGGACCGCCTGACCGAGGTCGGCCGCCCCGCCGGCACCTCCGCCTGACACGAGGGGAAGACCGTTGCAGTACGTCCGGCTGGGCTCGTCCGGCCTCAAGGTGTCGCGGCTCGCCCTGGGCTGCATGAGCTACGGCGAGCCCGGCCTCGGCACCCACCCCTGGTCCCTGCCCGAGAAGGAGAGCCTGCCGTTCGTGGCCCAGGCGCTCGACCTCGGCATCACCTTCTTCGACACCGCGAACATCTACTCCCTCGGGTCGAGCGAGGAGTTCCTGGGACGCGCGGTGCGCACTCTGACGCGCCGCGAGGACGTCGTCATCGCCACCAAGGTCTACGAGAAGCTCACCGACCACCCGCTCTCGGGCGGGCTCTCCCGGTCGGCGATCATGCGCGAGCTCGACGCGAGCCTGCGCCGCCTCGGCACCGACTACATCGACCTGTACATCGTGCACCGCTGGGACCCGGAGACGCCGGTCGAGGAGACGATGGAGGCGCTCCACGACGTCGTCCGCGCGGGCAAGGTCCGCTACATCGGCGCCTCCTCCATGCGGACCTGGCAGTTCGTCAGGGCGCAGTACGTGGCCGACCTGCACGGCTGGACGCGGTTCGTCAGCATGCAGAACCACTACAACCTCCTCAACCGCGAGGAGGAGCGGGAGATGCTCCCGTACTGCGTCGAGGAGGGCGTCGGGGTCACGCCGTGGAGCCCGCTCGCCCGCGGCCGGCTCGCCCGCCCGTGGGACGCCGAGTCGCCCCGTACCGCGGGGGATCCGATCCAGGAGCGCTTCTACGGGCCGACCGAGCGGGCGGACCGGGCGGTGGCCGGGGTGGTCGCCGAGATCGCCGCCGAACGGGGACTGCCCATGGCCACCGTGGCGCTCGCCTGGCTGCTCGGGCGGCCCGGGGTCACCGCTCCCGTCGTCGGCGCGACCCGTACGCACCACCTCCAGGACGCGGTGGCGGCGCTCGACGTGACGCTCGACGCCGCCGAGATCGCCCGGCTCGAAGCGCCGTACGTGCCGCACGCCGTCGTCGAGTACGCCTGACGTCCCGGCATCCCGAGGGCCCAGGAAGCGAGAAGAGATGAACAGGAGAGAGGAACCGTGGGAATAGCCGACTACGCCGTGGCCATGGCCGGCGGCAAGCGGGACGTCGAGGAGGTGGCCCGGCTGTCGGGCCACACCCGGGAGAAGCTCGGCCAGGTGCTGCCGTCGGGGAAGTTCTCGGTGCTGGCCGGGGACGAGACGTCCTGGAGCCTCGGCCGGGACGCCGCCGCCCGGCTCCTGGAGCGCAACGCGGTGCCGCTCGCCGACATCGGGCTCGTCCTCTACGCGGGCTCCAGCGAGTGGGGCACGCCCTTCTGGTCGCCCGCCGGGAAGATCGCGCACGAGCTGGGGATCACGGACGCGCACTGCTACGAGGTCTCGAACTTCTGCAACGCCGGCATGGTCGCCGTGAAGCTCGCCGACGATCAGGTGCGGGCGGGCGCCCACCGGTACGCCCTGGTCGTCGTCGCCGACCGGCTGAGCGAACTCGTCGACTACCGCACCGGGTACATCGAGCTGTTCAACTTCTCCGACGGGGCCGTCGCCGTGCTGATCTCGCAGGACGCCGGGCGGTACGAGGTGCTGGGCTCCGCCCACCGCACGGACCCGCAGTGGGTCGACTCGTACTACGGGGAGATCAGGGGCGGCGAGGTGAAGGTCGAGCGGGGCGAGAAGCTCGACGGGCTCGCCGACGCCTTCCTCGACAACTTCACCGCCCTGTCCCGGAAGGTGCTCGACGGCCTCGGCAAGGAGGTCGCCGACGTGGCGCACGTCCTGGTCACCCACGGGAACCAGGACACCCACCGGGCCTTCCTGGACCGCCTGGGCGTCGACCCGTCCCGCAGCGTCTTCCAGTACCACCTCGACGGCCACCTCGGTGGCGCGGACCCGTTCCTCGCCCTGGAGGAGCTGGAGCGGGACGGCCGGATCGCCTCCGGCGACCTGGTCCTCGTGGCCTCGGCGGGATCCGGCTTCACGTGGGGTGTGACGGCCCTGCGCCGCACCTGACGCGACGGCGGCGACGGCACGCGCGAGCCCCCGGCCCTTCCCGAAAGGGCCGGGGGCTCACGCGCGTTCGCTCACGGACGGCGGTGTACGGAGTCCAGGTCGACGGTCAGGAGCTGGAGCGCCGCCTCGTGCGGGGAGTCCGGCTCCGCGTGGTAGATCTTCAGGATGTTGCCGTCCTGGAGATCGGCCGACTGGTACATCAACTCCAGCTCGCCGACGGCCGGGTGGTGGAAGAGCTTGGTCCCCTCGATGCAGTTCGACACCCGCTGGCGGCACCACAGCCCCGCGAACTCCTCGCTCTGTATGGTGAGTTCGCCGATGAGCGCGGCCAGCTTGGGGTCGTTGCGGTGGTTGCCCGCGATGAAGCGCAAGTACGTCACGTTCGACTCGGACTCCGCGGCCCAGTCCGCGTAGAGCGCCCGCACGTCCCCGTCGAGGAAGTTCATCCGGATGATGTTCGGCCGCCGCTCGGGGTCGTCGGTGACGTCCGGGTCGAGGTGCGGGGCGAACAGCCGGTGGTAGAGGCCGTTCCAGGCGAGGATGTCGCAGCGGTAGTTGAGGACGGCCGCCGCCACGTTGCCGAGGGAGGCCATCAGCATCTTCGTGCCGGCGCCGACCCGGTCGTCCTGCGGCGACTGCGGGCTCGGGTGCTGCGCCCCCGAGCCGATCTTGAGGAGGTAGTCCTGCTCGTCGGGGCTCAGATTGAGCGCGCGGGCGATGGACAGCAGGACCTGGGGGGAGGCGTGCGCCGTCTGGGACTGTTCGAGGCGCGTGTAGTAGGTCTGGCTCACGCCCGCGAGCGCGGCGACCTCCTCGCGGCGCAGGCCCGGCACCCGGCGGGCCCCGCCGGTGGGCAGGCCCCGCTGCTCGGGCCGTACGCGCTCACGCATCTGCCGCAGATAGCTGCCGAGGTCCGTGTTCACGATGTGGTCCATCCTTCCCATTATGAAGTGCCCTCCGGAATCGGCAAGATCGGGGAGTCGGTACGCGTCAGGGCCGGGCGGGCGGTCGAGACCACCCGCCCGGCCGAGCCGGTCACCGCGGACGGGGGATTACGCGGTGCCGGCCGCCGTCTCCCGGGCCTGCGTGCGCGAGCGCAGCAGCGGCCACAGGAGAAGTCCGACGACGACCTGGGAGACACCGGCCACCCCGATCGCCCAGTGGATGCCGGTGAGTTCCTCGGCGGGGGTCACCGTGCCGTGGCCGATGACGGCCGCGAAGACGGCGCTCACCAGCGGGATGCCGACGGCGATGCCGATCTGCTGGCTCTGGGTGGCCATGCCGGTCGCCATGCCCTGCGCGTCGGAGTCGACCGACGAGGTGGCGATGACCATGAAGCTGAGCGCGGCCAGCATCGAGAAGAAGGCGTTCACGAACTGGGTGACGATCAGCGGGACGAGCCACATCCGGTCGGAGGTCGCCCACAGCGCCGGCAGCATGAACGCGCCCTGGAGCGCGAGGGAGACGCCGAGCATCGTGCGCGGCGGGACCTTCTGGAGGATGCGGGGGCCGACGGTCCCGGCGATGATCTGGCCCACACCGATGCCGAGGAGCACGAGTCCGGCGACCGTCGACGACAGGCCGAGGACGTTCTGCACGTACAGGCCGGTGAAGAAGATCAGCGCGGTCTCGCCGCCGAAGATGAACAGCGCGGCCAGGTTGCCGAAGGCGATGCCGCGCTCCTTGAGGATCCGTACCGGCACGAGCGCGTCGGCGCTGCGGCTCTCCACCGCCCAGAACGCGGCCAGGAACACGGCGGCGGCGACGAGCGAGCCGGCCGCGAGCGCGTCGAGGCCGTCCTCGCCGGCGCGGGTGACCCCGTAGATCCCGGCGAACAGGCCGAGCGTGATCAGCACGGCGCCCGGCAGGTCGATGCGGCTGCGGGTCTCCGCGCGGCTCTCGGTGACGACGAGCGGCACGACGACCATCGCGGCGACGGCCACGGGGATGTTGATGAAGAACGCCCAGCGCCAGGAGAGGGCGTCGGTCAGGACGCCGCCGAGGATCGCGCCGACGCTGAAACCGGAGCTCATCATCACGCTGTTCAGGCCGAGCGCGCGGGTCCGCAGCCGCGGCTCCGTGAAGGTCGTGGTCAGCAGGGCGAGCGCGGCGGGGGTGACGGCCGCGGTGGCCAGGCCCTGGAGCGTACGGGCGACCAGGAGCATGGCGGGGGAGCCGGCGAGGCCGCCGACGAGCGAGGAGACGGCGAGGACGGCCATGCCGCCGGTGAAGATGCGGCGGCGGCCGACGTAGTCGCCGACCCGGCCGAGGACCAGGGTGCAGCCCGCCGCGCAGAGCGCGAAGGTCGTGGTGATCCACTGGAGGCTTCCGGTCGAGAACCCGAGCGTGGTGCCGACCTCCGGCAGGGCCACGTTCAGGACCGAGAAGTCGGCGGCCATCAGGAACTGCGAGGCCAGGAGCACCACCAGGGCGGCGATCTGGCGGCCGGTCATCCGGGGTCCGGCCGAGGACGTCGTCCCCGCCCGGGGAGTGGCGGTTTCAGTGGTGGTCATGGGCTCAGCCTCCGCCGTACGCGACGGGGCAGCCAGATCCCTCTCGGGGGTGCCATCGGCGAGGGTGTCACTGCCAGTGCCACCCTCGGCGCCCGGGTCCGAGGGGTGGAAGCCGGTGGCGGCGGCGGGGCGGCAGCCCGTACAACACCTGCAGGCGGTACGAGACACGGGCGGACGAGAGGCCGAGATGAGCCCCAGCAGCAGCACCACCACGGCGACGACCACGGACGAGGAACTGGAGGTCACCGAGCGGACCCGGCTGCGCCGGATGCGGCACAAGGGCAGCCACCGCAGGGCCGACCTGGACGCCGTGCTCGCGGCCGGCTTCCTCTGCCACCTCGGCGTGACCGTCGACGGCACGACGACGGTGGTGCCCACGGTGTACGGCGTCGACGGCGACCGGCTCTACCTGCACGGCTCGGTCGCGAGCCGCAGCCTCGTCCAGGCGCCGGGCGCCACCGTCTGCGTCACGGTCACCCACGTCGACGGCCTCGTCCTGGCCCGCTCGGTCTTCGAGCACGGGGTCAACTACCGCTGCGCCATGGTCTACGGCGTCCCCGAACTCGTCACCGACCCGGAGGAGAAGCTGCGCGGCCTGCGGGCGCTCACCGAGCAGAGCACGCCGGGCCAGTGGGAGTACGCCCGGCAGCCCAGCCGCAAGGAGCTGGCCGCCACCGCGCTGCTCGCGCTCGACCTCACCGAGGCCTCGGTGAAGACGGCCTCCGGCCCGCCGGACGACGGCGAGTCGGAGGACGCGGCGCTCGGCCTGTGGGCGGGCGTCCTGCCGGTGGTGACGACCTTCGGCACCCCGGAGCCCGACCCGCTCCTTCCTCCGGACTCCGCCCCGGTCCCGCCCCACGTCGCGTCCCGCGCGGGGCAGGCGTTCGGGAGGGCGTGACGGGCGGGTCAGGGCGCGCCGTGCAGGCGGCGGTCCAGGAACCGGAGGTCGACGGCGGCGAGCCGGCCGGGGTCCGCCACGAGGTCGATCGCGGTGATCCGGCCGTCGAGGACGGTGAAGCGGCAGACGGCGCGCGCGGTGTCGTCGGGCGCCCAGGCCAGGCCCGCCGCCCCGTCCACGAGCGCGGGTCGCGCCGTGCGGGCCGCCCGCCCCGTGAAGGCCCGGCTCACCGACCGGGGCCCGCGGGCGCCCGTCGCGCCGGTGCGGACGGCCGTGGTGTCGGCGCGCAGCACGACGTCCGGGTCGAGGAGCTCGTCCAGCGCCCCCGCGTCACCGGCGCGTGCGGCGGCGAGGAAGGCGGCGACGACCTCGCGCTGGCGGGTCGGGTCGGGCTCCGGCATGTCCTCGGCGCCCTGCACCCGACGCCGGGCCCGCCCGGCCAGACGGCGCGCGGCGGCCGGGACGCGGTCGACGACCGGGGCGATCCCCTCGTACGGGACGGCGAAGAGGTCGTGGAGGACGAACGCGACCCGCTCGCTGGGGGTCAGCGCGTCCAGGGCGGCGCGCAGGACCCGCTGCTCGGCGTCGGCGGCCCCGGCGGCATCGCCTCCGACGCCGCCGTCCGGGCGGCTCGCGCCCGCCCCGCCCGCCGTGCGGGCCCGCAGCAGGTCCAGGCACACCCGGGCGACGGCCGCCGTCATCCGGTCGTCGAGGGCGGTGTCACCCGGTGGCCCGGTGCGGGCGAGCCCGGGCCAGACCTCCTCGCGCACGGCGTCGACGGCGGCCTCCGCCTCGGCGGCGGAGCCGAGCAGCCGCTCGGCCACCGCCCGCAGGCGCGCGCGGTGCTCCTCGAAGCGTGCGGTCGGTGTCACGGATGGTGTCGTCACGGCTTCGTAACCTCCGTCCGGTCAGTCGCCGTGTCCGGTGCCTCCGCTGCCGAAGCCGCCGCTGGAGATGCCGCCCCACTTGCGCTTCTCCTCGCTCGGGGGATCGGGGGAGGTCTCCGTGCCGGCGGTTCCGCCGTCCTTGAGCTGGTACGGCATGAGCCGGTGCTCGCCGTCGGTGTGCGGCATCTCGGCCGGACGGCGGTACTCCGACATCTCGCCGGGGAGCGCGCCGGTGTCCGGGCGGTGCGGTTGTTCGTCGGGCTGCGGTGGACGGGGCTCCCGGGTACGGACGCGGTAGCCGAACCAGAAGGCCGCGATCAGGACGGCGACGAGGATCAGGCCGCCGAGCACTTGTCCCAGACCTGACTGCCAAACCCCAGCGGCCAGGATCTCTGCGCTGAGAGTGTTCATACCAACAGGATTACCCGATTCCGCTTCGTTGGATGCCTGCCGCGGACAGATTCTGTGGACGGCCCGGTGAAACATTTCCCCGGCCCCGCCGCGTCGATGGGGTGTACGGCACGACAGCGAGCGGGGCGATCGCACAGGGCGACCGCCCGTGACCACTCGCGACCGCCAGGGAGAGGAGGGGCATGAGAACGTCCCGCGCGGACGAGTTCCTGGAGTTCGCCTCGGCGCGCACCGGCCAGCTGTTCCGCTCGGCCTGCCTGCTGACCAGCGGGGACGTCCACCTCGCCGAGGACCTCACGCAGGAGACCCTGGGGAAGATGTACGCCCTCTGGGGACGGACGTCCCGGATCGGCAACCCCGCCGCGTACGCGCAGACCGTCCTCGTCCGCACGTTCCTCAGCCACCAGCGCCGCCGCTCCGCGACCGAGCGCCCGCTGGGCGAACTGCCCGACCACACCCCCGACGACGGCAGCGACCCGCTGCTGCGGATCGCCCTCCTCGACGCGCTCGCCGCACTGCCCCCGAAGGACCGGGCGGTCGTGGTGCTCCGCTACTGGGAGGACCGCAGCGTCGAGGAGACCGCCGACGCCCTGCACACCAGCTCCGCGGCCGTCCGCACCCGCTCCACCCGCGCGCTCGGCAAACTGCGCCAGCGGCTCGGCGGCAGCATCGCCGAGTTCGCCGCCCGCTAGCGGCCCCGCCCGCGAGCCCTCGCGGCCGCCCGGCGAGCGCCCGCCCGCCGGGCGCCGCCTTCCCGGGCCGTCCGCCGACGCCCGGCCCCTTCCGTGTACTTCTTTTCCCGTACCTCCGAAGCAGAGACGGTGATCTCGTCATGTCCCAGCACGAACACCACGACCCCGAGGCCGGGTTCGCCGGCGAACTCGGCTCGGCCCTGCGCGCCACCGGCGAGAGCTTCGCCCTGGACGGCCGGCCCGAGCTGGTCTCCGGCGGGCTCGCCCGGGGCCGCCGCAGGCTGCTGCGCCGGGCCCCCGCCCGCCCCCGCGGGGCCCCCGCCCGCGCCCCCCGGCGGCACGGCGGCGGGGTCGCCGCCCCCCGCGGGCCCCCC
>NZ_JBHYKM010000014.1:68229-69490 GCF_042741435.1 Streptomyces sp. NPDC058955
TACGCCGGCTCCGTCGTCACCCCCGACGGACCCGCCGACAAGGCGGGCGTGGCGGCGGCCCCGAAGACCGGCGGATCGCCGACCGCCGAGCCGGCCCCCGAGTCGAGCGGCGAACCGGCCTCCGACGCGCTGAAGCCCGGCATGGCGGAGATCCCCCTCTCCCGGATCGCCGACGTCATCAAGGCCAACACCCCCGCCGGTGAATGGCGGTTCGACGGCCTCGACGGCAAGGGCCAGGGCATCAGCGGCGTCTACGACGACGGCAAGGGCGAGGCCGCCGTCGGCGTCTTCCTCAACCGCGCCGGACGCTCGGCGGAAGCGGGCGTCGACATGGTGACCTGCCCCGAGAAGGCGTACGTGCCGTACGACGCCTGCGAGACCGGGAAGCTCCCCGACGGCTCCCGCTGGATGGTCTTCCAGGGGTACGAGTACCCCGACAAGCGCGAGGAGACCAAGAGCTGGCGGGCCACGCTGCTCACCAAGGACGGCTTCCTGATCGACGCGAGCGAGTACAACGCGCCCGCCGAGAAGGGCGCCGCGATCAGCCGCGAGAACCCGCCCTTCACCGCCGCCCAGATGAAGGCGCTCGTCACCGCCGACGCGTGGCGGCCGCTGCTGGACCAGATCCCGCCGCTGCCCACCGCGCCCGCCCAGCCCGGCAAGCTCGGCAAGCCCGGCAAGGTGCGGCAGGCGCCGCCCGAGATCGTCGGCAACACCGTGCCGAACACGCTGCGTTCGCTGCTGCCGAAGGGGCTCAAGGTCGTCGACGACGGCGGCGAGGGCGAGTTCGCCTTCGTGGTCGTCGACGACGGCAAGGGCAAGAGCCTTGTCCAGATCAACGTCCAGTACGGCATGGACGACGTCGCCGACCAGCTCTTCGGCTCCGGCGACGTCACCACCCTGCCCGACGGCCGCAAGGTGAAGCTCACCCAGCAGCCCGGCGAGAAGGGCGGCGAGGGCGTCGTCTGGTGGACCGTCGACACCCTGACGAAGGACGGCTTCCGGGTCGTCGTCGGCGCCTTCAACACCGGCGCCCAGCACGAGGCGGCCACCCGGGCCGAGCCCGCGCTCACCATGGAGCAGCTGAAGGCGCTCGCCCTCGACCCGAAGTGGGCCAAGCTGCCCGCGAAGTAGGGCGCACGGGGGCGGTGACAAGCGGTGCGGTGGGGGGAGGGGGCGGGCGAGTTGGTGCGCGCGCCACCACCACCACCCCCGCGGGGTCACGGCACCGGCACCGGGGAGCCCCCAGGCACGCACGCGC
>NZ_JBHYKM010000014.1:69500-86379 GCF_042741435.1 Streptomyces sp. NPDC058955
CCCGGTGTTGTGGGGGGCCGGGGGGGGGTCACTCGCGGGGGGGGGGCTCCCGGGGGCTATTTTGGGCGGCCGCTCACCGCTCCACCGTCGCCGTCGTGAACGGGAAGCGGACCGGGGTCGCACCGAAGGCGATCCGGCCCGCCTCGTCGCCGGCCGCCCGGATCGCCTCCGTCACCGCCGCGGCCTCCTCCGCCGGGCAGTGCACGATCACCTCGTCGTGCTGGAAGAAGACCAGCTCGGCCCGCATCCCGGCGGCCGACAGGCTCCGCCGCAGCGCCGCCAGCATCAGCAGCGCCCAGTCGGCGGCGCTGCCCTGGACGACGAAGTTACGGGTGAACCTGCCGCGCGCCCGGGCGTTCCCGGAGGCGTAGCCGGGGGTGAACCCGTCCTCCGCGACGGCCTGTTCGGGCCCCTCCTGGGGGAGGCCCGCCTCGCCGTCGTCGCCCGCGCCGACCGCTCTCGGGCTGGTCCGGCCGAGCCAGGTGCGGACGAGCCGGCCCTCCTCGCCCGCCTTCGCCGCCTCGTCGACATAGGCGACCGCGCGGGGGAAGCGGCGGCGCAGCGCCGCCAGGTTCTTCAGGCCGTCGCCGCTGGTCTGGCCGTAGATCGCGCCCAGCAGGGCGATCTTGGCGTGGTCGCGGTCGCCGGAGAAGGCCCGGTCGGACAGACGGGTGTAGAGGTCGTCGGGGTGCCCGGCGACCTCCATCAGGCCCGGGTCGCGGGAGATCGCGGCGAGCACCCGCGGCTCCATCTGGTCGGCGTCCGCCACCACGAGCCGCCAGCCCTCGTCGGCGACGACCGCCCGCCGGATCACCTTGGGGATCTGCAGCGCCCCGCCGCCGTTGGTCGTCCAGCGGCCGCTGACCGTGCCGCCCGGCAGGTACTCCGGGCGGAACCGGCCGTCCCGCACCCAGTCCGCCAGCCAGGACCAGCCGTGCGCGGTCCAGATCCGGTACAGCTTCTTGTAGGCGATGAGCGGCTCCACCGCGGGGTGGTCGATCTCCTCCAGCTCCCAGCGGCGGGTGGACCGCAGCCGGACGCCGGCCCGCGCGAACGCCTTCACCACGTCGGCGGGGAGATCGGGCCGGACCCGGCGGCCGAACGCGGCCGACACCTCGTCCGCCAGCTCGGCCAGCCGGCGCGGCTCGCCGCCGCCCGCGTACCGCTCGCCCAGCAGCTCGTGCAGCAGCTCGCGGTGCACGTCGGCCCGCCAGGGCAGCCCGGCCCGGTGCATCTCGGCGGCCACCAGCATCCCGGCCGACTCGGCGGCCGTGAGCAGCCGCATCCGGCCCGGGTGCTCGGCCCGGTCGTGGCGGCGCTGCTGCTCCGCGTAGACGGCGAGGAGGCCCTCGAAGGGGACGGAGGCGACGGGTCTCGGCTCGAAGAGGGAGTCCTGGGAGCCGGGCTCGGCGGTGCGCTGCGGCGGGTCGGGCGGCACCGGGGCGTTCCGCAGCCGGGCCCACGCGGCGGCGGCCGAGCGGGGCTCGCCGAGGCGGCCCTCGTGGCCGAGGAGCAGTTGCTCGGCGTCCTCGACGTCGTAGCACCGCTCGACCCGGACGCCGGCGGCGAGCAGCCGCGGATACACCTCGGCCGTCGACCGCCACACCCAGCGCGCCACCTCCGGCCGGGCCCGGACGGCGGCCACCAGGTCCGGCTCGCGGCGCGCCTCCCCGGCGGGCGTGCCGTCCGGCCCGAGGGGGACCAGGACCGCGCCCTCCCCCTCGGGCTCCGGGGCCAGCGCCCACCTCTCGCTCATGGGTGCGAGTCTGGCATCCGCCACTGACAACGGCGGATCGCGACATCCCGGACAGCCGCGCGGTCTACGCCGCCGCGTGGAAGAGGGCCGCCGCCTCGCCGCGGGAGGCGACGCCGAGCTTGCCGAGGATGTTCGCCACGTGGAACTTCACCGTGGACTCGCTGATGTGCAGCTCCCCGGCGATGTGCCGGTTGCGGTGGCCGAGCGCCAGGTGCCGCAGGACCTCGATCTCCCGCTCGCCCAGCGTCGTCAGCGGGTGCGCGGGCCCGGCCGGGGCGTCCGGCGCGGCCAGCGGCAGGACGGCCGTCATGGTGGTGCCCCAGTGCGGCACCACCTCGATCTCCAGCCGCCCGCCGAGGACGTCCAGCCGGTCGCGGACGGTCCCGGCGCCGGTCTCGCAGGCGCCGACGAGGCCCGGGCCGTCGTCGCGGACGGCCGCCCGCAGCTCGTCCTTGGTCAGCTGCCAGCCGACGTGGACCCGGCTCAGGCCCTCCTGTTCCAGGACGATCAGGAGCAGCGCGCGGACGATGGCCCGGGCGCCGTGGGCCACGTCGGCGGCGACCGAGCGGGTGTCGTCCGGCGGGCCGAGTTCGAGCCGGACCGGGCTGTGCCGGAGCAACGGCCGCAGCTGGTCGGCGAGTCGGGCGAAGGCGTCGTCGGCAGGTTCCTCGGAGATCGCCCGGTCCTGCCGCTGGGCGGCCCGCACCTCCAGGAGCGCGTCGGCGGCGAGTTCCGTGGCGGCGGCGCGGGCCGTCGTGTCGTCCAGGGTGCTGCTGCGGAGCACCGAGAGCAGCCCGGAGAGGGCGGCGGCGTGGGCGGTGGTCAGCTCGGCGCCGACCCGGGCGCGGGTGTCGGCGGCGGTACGGGACCGGGCCAGCGCCCCGGGCATGGCCTCGACCGCGAACCGGTCGAGGTGGCTCGTCACCACGTCCCACAGGGCCTGCGCCAGGGCCAGTCCGGCCGGTCCGGCGGGTGCGGAGCCGTCCTCCCGCAGCAGGAGGAGCAGCGCGTGGCGGGCGGTGGCGCCGCTGGTCACCGCGAGGACCGTGCGCGGCCGTCCGCCGAGCCGCACCGTCCCCTGCCAGGGTTCGCCGGGCACGCCGGCGGCGAGCAGCGGCGCCAGCTCGGCGGTGGTCAGCCCGTCGGCCTCGCCGGTCGTCTTGAACGGCGAATGGGCGCAGTGCGTGGCGAGTTCGGCGGCGCCGGTGTGCGGGACGACCGGCGCGAGCACGGCGGAGAGCTGCGCGAGGATGCCGTCGAGCGGCCGGCTGAGGATCTCGTGCACGGCGGTCAGCGTGAGCGGGTCCATGACGGCCAGCGTAGGGGCCGTCCGGCCGTCGAGGGCTGGTCTTTCGGACAGGTGGGACTGGCCGGAGGGCGGGCCGGGAAGAGGGACGGCCCGGCGCAGTCTTGATCGTGTCGAGAAGCGAACGCGCTGACACGGAGGGCGACATGGCGACGGTGGCGACGATGGAAGCGATCCTCTTCGAGGAGTTCGGCGGCCCCGAGGTGCTGCGGCACACGACGGACGCCGAGGTCCCGGTGCCGGGCCCCGGCGAGGTGCGGCTGCGGGTGGCGGCGGCGGGCGTCAACCCGATGGACTGGAAGGTGCGCCGGGGGCTCCTGGAGGAGTTCTTCCCGACGACGTTCCCCGCCGTGCCGGGGATCGAGGTGGCCGGCACGGTCGACGCGGTCGGCGAGGGCGTGACCGGACTCGCCGTCGGCGACGAGGTGTTCGGCTGGTCGACGACCGGCGCGTACGCCAGGTACGCCCTCGCCGGCGGCAACCTCCTGCCGAAGCCGGCCGGACTGTCCTGGGAGGCGGCGGCCGGGCTGCCGGTCGCCGGCGAGACCGCGGCGCGGGTCCTGGAGCAGCTCGGTGTACGGGAGGGCGAGACGCTCTTCCTGCACGGCGCGGCGGGGATCGTGGGCACCATCGCCGTCCAGCTGGCGGTCGCCGCGGGCGTCACGGTCGTCGGCTCGGCGTCCGTGTCCAACCACGCGTACCTGCGGGAGCTCGGCGCGGTCCCGGTCGCGTACGGCGACGGGCTCGCCGACCGGGTGCGGGCCGCGGCGCCGCAGGGCGTCGACGCGGTCTTCGACGCGGCGGGGCACGGGGTGCTGCCGGTCGCGATCGGGCTGCTCGGCGGGGAGGGCGTGGCGGACAAGGCGCGGATCGTGACGATCGCGTCCGTCGACGCGGCGGAGCACGGCATCGCGTACAGCCTCCCGGAGCAGGACGCGGAGCGGGTACGGGGCTGGCTGAGCGCCCAGGCGGAGGGCGTCCTCGCGGGCACCCTGCGCCTCCGCCACGCGCAGACCCTCCCCTTGAAGGAGGCCGCCCGGGCCCAGGAACTCAGCGAGACGGGCCACACCCGAGGCAAGCTGGTCCTGGTCCCCTAGCCGGCTCCGCCGAGGGCCCGCGTTCCGCTGGGCGGTGCCCACCCCGGCCGGCGCGCGGCCGGAGCGAGCGGGGGGCGGTGGCCCGGCTCCGACCCCGGCCACCGCCCTGTTCCACGATGGGGGGTCAGCGCGTGAGCCGCCAGGCGGGGAGGGCCGTCGCGGCGACGGCGACCAGCGCGCAGACCCCCGCCGCCGCGCCCGTCGGGCCCCAGGGGACGGCCAGCGCGACCGGCGCGGAGAGCGCGGCGAGCCCCGCGCCGAGGGCGCCGAGGATCGCGGCGGTCACGCCGAGTCCGAGCACCGTGCCGACGGCGACCGCGAGGACCGCCTCGCCGGTCACCGCCCGCAGCGCCTGCGCGCGGGTCGCGCCGGCCAGCCGGAGCGAGGCCAGTTCGCCGCCGCGTACGGACGTGGCCATGAGCAGGGTGCTCGCCAGCGCGATCACCGTGTAGAGGAGGACCAGGACGAGGATCAGGCGGAGCCCGGTCCGGGCCGCCTCGTTGACGGGCGCCGCCGCGGCGGCGGGGCCCGCCGCCGGCAGGGGCCGGTCCGACTCCAGCCGGTCGAGCGCGGCGCCGGGCGCCTGGGCGCGGGTGACGTACGGCCCGTTGTCGCCGGTGCCGCGGGCCAGGACCGCCGCCACCCGGAGCCGTACCGGACCGCTGCCGTCGGCCCGCCACACCTCCACCTCCTCGCCGACCCTCCGCTTCTCGAACTCCTCGTTGACGACGATCGACCGGTCGTCGAGGTCCCGCAGGTCGCCCGCGACGACGGGGAGCCGGGCGAGGGCGGCGAAGGCGGCCGGGTCGGCGACCGCGCGGGCCCCGTACTTCACGACCGCCTCGGCCCCGTCCCGTACGAAGAGCGAGGTCGGACCGGAGGCGGCGACGACCGCGCCGGCCGGGACCGCCTCCGGCAGCTCCACCGTCCGCCCCTCGACGACGTACGGCGCCGCCGTCCGGTCCCGCGCCTCCGTCTGCTTCGCCAGCGTCACGCTCTCCGACGCGCCGAAGAGCGTCCCCGCCAGCGCCACGGTCACCAGGACCGGCGCGGCGACGGCGGCGGTCCGGCGGACGGCCGCCGCGCCGTTCTCCCGGACGAGGAGCCCGACGGCCCCGCGGCGCGGGACCGGGAGGAGCCGGGCCACGGGCCGCACCAGCAGCGGGGCGAGCAGCGCCGCGCCGCCCATCAGCAGCATCGGCAGGGTCGTGTACGTCTTCCGCTTGAGCAGCGCCTGCGGCTCGGTGGCGTACGTCCACACCAGCAGTCCGAGCCCGGCCAGGAGCAGCCCGGCGCCGAGCAGCGCCCGGCCCGGCGGCAGCACGTCCCGGTCGACGTCGGCCTCGCGCAGCGCGTCGGTCGGGCCGGTCCGTCCGGCGCGGTGGGCGGCGGCGGCCGCGCCGGCGAGGGCGACGCAGAGGCCCGTCCAGAAGCCCAGGTGGTACGGCCATGCGGCGCTCCCGCCCGCCGCCGACGCGAACCACTCCGGTGCCAGGCCCCGGGCCACCAGGGCCCGCGCCATCGGCGGCGCGGCGAGCGCGCCGAGCGCGCAGCCCGTCGCGGACGCGGTCACGCCGAGCACCGCCGCCTCGGCGAGCAGCAGCCGCCGGACCTGGCCCGGGGTGGCCCCGGCGGTGCGGAGCAGCCCGAACTCGCGGCGGCGCAGCGCCACGGAGAAGGCGAAGACGGAGGCGACGACGAAGACGGAGACGAAGGCGGCGACGCCGCCGGCGGTGCCGAGGAGGGCGTTGAGGCCGGTGAGTTCGTGTCCGTCGCGCGCGTGGCCGGGGTCGGCACGGCGGCGGTCGTCGCCGGTGAGCACCTGCGCCCGGTCGCCGACGACGGCCCTGACCCGGTCGGCGGGGGCGTCGAGCCCGACGGCGTCGGGGGCGGCGGCGGTGCCCGCCGGGTGCTCGGTCAGGGTCCACCGGGCGCGGAGTTCGCGCAGCAGGGCCGTGTCCACAGGCTGTGGACGGTCGAGCGGCCGGGAGACGAGGGCGGTACCGGGGCCGCGCCGGACCTCCACGGTGAGCCGGTCCTGACCGAGGACGACGACGGGGGAGGAGGCGAACCGTTCGGGGGCGTGGGCCGGCGGGTCCAGGGCGGCGGCGAGGCCGAGCCCGGTCGCCGTGAGCAGCCCGACGCCGAGCGCCAGCGCGAGGAACCCGCCCAGGAAGGAGGCCCAGCGGGCCCGCAGCCCGCCCACCACGACGCTCAGCATGCCGCACCCGCCGTCCCGGCCGCCCCCACGCGCGCGCCCGCGCCCGTGCCGCCCGTGTCCGGAGTCCTCTCGCGCGCGCCCGCGCCCGTGCCGCCCGTGTCCGTCCCCGCGGCGGCCTGGTCCGTGGCCGCCGCGGGTCGCAGGGACGCCAGCGTCGCCGCCACCGTGTCCGCCGTCGGGGCGACGAGTTCGCCCGCGAGGCGGCCGTCGACCAGGAAGACGACCCGGTCCGCACGGGCCGCGGCGAGCGGGTCGTGGGTCACCATGACGAGCGTGCGGCCCTCCTCGTCCACGAGGGACCGGAGCATGTCCATCACCTCCGCGCCGGTCGTGGAGTCGAGCGCGCCGGTCGGCTCGTCGCCGAAGAGGACGGCGGGCCGGGCGATCAGCGCCCGCGCGATGGCGACCCGCTGGCACTGGCCGCCGGAGAGCTCGGCGGGCCGGTGCCGCTCGCCGCCCGCGAGCCCGACCCCGGCGAGCGCCGCCCGGACCTCGCCGCGCGCCGGACGGCGACCGGCCAGCCGGAGCGGGAGGGCCACGTTCTGCGCGGCCGTCAGGGTCGGCAGCAGGTTGAAGGACTGGAAGACGAAACCGATCCGGTCCCGCCGCAGCAGCGTCAGCCGACGCTCGCTCAGCCCGTCCAGCGCCGTGCCGGCGACCTCGACGCGGCCCGCGTCCGGGCGGTCGAGCCCGGCGGCGCAGCGCAGCAGGGTGGACTTCCCGGAGCCGGAGGGGCCCATGACGGCCGTGAAGGTCCCGGCGGCGACGTCGAGGTCGACGCCGTCGAGGGCCCGTACGTTCCCGTGCCGCCGGACGAGCCCCCGGAGCCGCACGGCGGCGGGGGCGGAGGGAGGAAGGGTGCTGGTCATGGCTCCAGCGAACCGTTCCGGCACCCCCCGGGTCACGCCGTCTGCCGGGCGTCCCGAGGGTAGGGCCAGGCATACCCCGCCCGGGGGCCGGGCGCACCCCGCCGCCCTGAGACCATCGGAGGAGGAGAGTCGGCGCGGGGCACGGAGAGGGCACGGTCATGCGGGACGAGGCACGGGAGTCCACGGTCGAACGGGCGCTGCGGGAGTCGCTGCACGCCCGCGACGACCGCTCCCTCGACACGGCCGCGTCCCTGCTCGCCGCCGACCCGGGCGCCGACGCCGGTCTCGCGCGGCGCGGCGAGGAGTTCGTACGGACCCTGTGGGAGCGCGGCTGGCAGCCCGCCGACCTCGCCCGGACGGTCCGCCGCGAGCTGGCCGAGGAGCACCTGCGGCTGCTCGGCGGGCTGGTGCGGGCCGAGACGGCCCGGTACGCGACCCTGCCCCGGCGCTGGCGCGAACAGCTCGACGCGCTGGACGAGGAGGCCGCGGGGGCCGTGCCCGGCGACCGCTTCTCGTACGCGACGGCCGTCCTGGAGCTGTACCGGCTGCTGGTCCGGCTGCCCCGGCTCGACGCGGTGGGACCCGTACCGGGCGAGACCCTGCCGCCCGCGGCCGTCGGGGAGCCGCGGATGCTCACCCGGATCCGGGCGCTGCTCGCCAAGGCGGAGGCCACCGGCTACCCGGAGGAGGCCGAGGCGCTGACCGCGAAGGCGCAGGAGCTGATGGCCCGGCACAGCCTCGACGAGGCGGGCCTCGCGGCGGGCGCCCCGTCGCCGCAGACGCCCGGCGCGATCCGGATCGGCGTGGAACCCCCGTACGAGCAGGCGAAGGCGATCCTGCTCGACGCGGTGGCGACCGCCAACCACTGCCGGGCCGTGTGGAACGAGGCGTACGGCTTCTCGACGGTCGTCGGCTTCGAGGCCGACCTCGACCCGGTCGAGCTGCTGCACACCTCGCTCCTGGTGCAGGGCACGGCGGCGATGACCCGCGCGGAGGCGGAGCAGCGCAAGGGCGGCCGCAAGCGCACCAAGTCCTTCCGGCAGTCCTTCCTGCTCGCGTACGCGAACCGGCTCGGTGCCCGTCTGGAGGCGACCTCCCGGCGGGTGGCCGCGGAGGCCCCGACCCTCCTCCCGGTCCTCGCCTCCCGCGAGGTCGCGGTGTCCGCCCGCACGGACGAGCTCTTCCCGGAGACGCGGGCCACCCGGGTCCGCGCGATGTGGGACGAGGACGGCTGGAACCACGGCGCCACCGCCGCCGAGTCCGCCACCCTCACCCCGGACCGGGCCCGCCTGGACGGCCGCGGCCAGGGCTGAACCCGGCGCACCGCCGGAGCCGGACCGATCCAGGCGCACCGCCGTGCCCAGGGGGGAACCGTGGGGTGAAATGTCGGGTTGTGCGGAGATCGTCGCTACGCTCGGATCATGAGCTGGCTCCGGGCGCTGAGGGAGACCGCCCGCTCCGGCCTCACCGTCGAGCGGCGGCGGCTCGCCCCCGCCATCGCCGCCCGGGGCGCCCTCGGGCTCGCCCTCGTCGTCGGCTTCTCGCTGGCCCTCTTCGGGCCGGCCGTCGCCGCCTCGTCCGCGTTCGGCGCGTTCCAGGCCGCCATCGCCACCTTCCAGCGGTCCTGGCGGCCCCGGCCGACCCTCGCGCTCGCCTCCGGCGGCAGCCTCGCCGTCTCCACCTTCCTGGGCTATCTGACCGGGTCCCACACGCTCCTCTTCCTCACCCTCCTGCTGCTGTGGACCTTCCTCTCCGGGCTCGCCTGGGCGGCCGGTCCCACGGCCGGCCTCATCGCCTCCTCCAACGTGGCGATCATGCTGGTCACGGTCACCCTGCCGACCTCCGTCGCGACCGCCGCGGGCCACGCCGTCATGATCTTCGCGGGCGGGGTCGTCCAGGCCGCGCTGGTCGTGCTGCTCCCGGTCCGGCCGTGGGGCGCGCAGCGCGACGCGCTCGCCGACGCGCTCGCCGCCGAGGCGGACTACGCCCGCCGGCTGCGCCACGACCCGGTCGCCCCCTTCGACCCGGTGCCGCTCATGACCGCCCGCAGCGCCGCCGCCGTCACGCCCCGGCAGGCCCGGCGCCGCCCGGCCGAACTGCACGGGCCCCGGCGGCTCGCCGAGCGGATCCGGCCGGTGCTGGCCTCGCTCGCGGACCCGGCCGTCGGCGCCCCCGCCGAGGGCCCGCAGCGCGACCGCGTCCGCGAACTGCTGGCCGCGGCCGGGGAGGTCCTCGACGCCGCCGCGCACGCCATCCGGCACGGCGAGCCGGTGCGGCTGCCTCCGTCCGCGGTCGCCGCCCTCCGCACCCCGGACACCGGCACGATCCTCGACGACCGCTCCCACCGCGCCGCCGTCCGCCTGGCCGCCCTCCTCGACGACGTCGTCGAGACGGCGGAACCCCGCACGGAGACGAGCACGCGCCGGACGGAGACGAGCACGAAGGCGAGCACGGCGGACGGCACGACGCCCCCGGAACCCGACGCCCCCGCCGCCCCCGCCCCTCACGCCGCCCACGCCGCCGCGGCCGCCCGCAGCCGCCCCACCCTCCTCCGCCTCGCCCCGCTCGTCCTCGCCGCGATGCGGGCCGAGGTGCGGCCCGGGTCGCCGATCCTGCGGCACGCGATCCGCGTCTCCGCCGTCACCGCGGCCGGCTATCTCCTCGGCCTGGTGCTGCCGTTCGGGCACGGCTACTGGGCGCCGATGGCGTCCGTGATGGTGATGCGCCCGGACTTCTCGCAGACGTACGCCCGCTCGGTGGCCCGCTTCGGCGGCACGCTGGTCGGCGTCGCGCTCGCCACCGCCGTCGTGCGGACCGCGCACCCGGGGACGTACCTCCTGGCCGGCCTCGCCGTCCTCTGTGCCTTCGGGATGTACCTGCTGATGCGGACGGGGTACGCCGTCAGCCAGGTCTGCGTCGCCGCGTACGTCGTCTTCCTCCTCGGCATGGAGGGCTCCGGGGTGACCCAGACCGTCCGGGACCGGGTCACCCTCACCCTCCTCGGCGGCCTCCTCGCGATGCTCGGCTACGCCCTCTACCCCGCCTGGGAGACGCCCCGGCTGCGCGGCCGGCTCGCCGACTGGCTGGCCGCCTCCGGGCGGTACGCGGCGGCCGTCGCCGCCCGGTACGCCGCCCCCGCCGGGCCCGGCAGCCCCGATGTGCGCGAGGCCCTGCTCGCCGCCCGCGCCGCCCGCGTGGCCTGGCAGGAAGCGCTGGGCCGGGCCGGCCACGAGCCGGTGCGGCACCGGGGGCTCTCGCACGCGGCGGCCGAGGACGCGGGGCACGCCATCGCCGAGTTCGGGCGGGCCGCCATGCTGCTGGAGGCCCACCTCCCCGACCGCGGCGCCCCGCCGGTGCCCGCCGCCGCCGGCCTCGCGGAGGCGCTGCGCGAGGCGACCGAGCGGGGCGCCAAGGCGGTCCGCGAGCGCGGGACGCCCGCCTGGGACGACCTCCGCGAGACCGTCGGCGCCTGGGACACCGAGGTCACCGACCCGCTGCTGCGGAAGGCGGCGCGGCTGCTCCTGGCCGCCCTGGACGAGCTGTCGGCCGCCCTCGCGACCGCCTGACCGCCTCCCACGAAAATCTTCACCGCGCTGTCATCCGGAGCCGGTGCGGGCGGAGTTGAGAAGGGTGGAAGACCGTCCGGAACCAGGAGCGATCCCATGAAGAAGTACCTGCTCGCCACGGGCGCCGCCGTGACGGCGGCGGTGGCCGCCGCCGCCCTCGCCACCCCGGCCGCCGCCGCACCCGCCCACGACACCACCACCGCCGCGTCCGCCGCCGTCTCCGCCGCGCCCTCCGCCGCGTGGCGCACCGTCCGCTCCGGCGAGCGCGTCGACGCCGGCGGCGGCTACACCCTCTGGCTCACCCGCCAGGGCAAGCACTGGACCGGCCCGGACGGCTTCGAGCAGTTCCGCAGCGTCGTCGACGGCAACCTCGACCTCACCCGGCCCGCCCTGAGCCACCAGGGCGAGGGCACCTTCCACTCGGGCGTCTACGGCGGCCCGGAGCTCCCCGGGCGGGTCGAGGTGACCGACGCCGAGGGCCGGGTCACCCGCGCCACCCTGCTCCAGCTGCCCGGCCGGCCCGGTTGGGGCGTCTGGTACGCCCACACCGCCCCGTCCGACCACGACGTCTCCGTCGCCTTCTACGCCGCGGACGGCCGGCTCCTCGTGGAGCTGCCCGGCATATACATCTGACGGGCCGTCCACCATGCTCGGCGGGGCCCGGCACGGGGCGGGCCCCGCCGCACCACCTCCCGATCGCGAGGTCCGCCACCGTGACCCACCCACCGGCTCCCGAGCCCGGCACCGGCACCGGCACCGACGCCGACTTCGCCGCCTTCGCCGTCGCCGCCTGGCCCCGGCTCGTCCGCACGGCCCGGCTGCTCACCGGCGACTTCCACGAGGCCGAGGACCTGGTGCAGACGACCCTCGCCAAGGTGTACGGCCGCTGGCACAAGGTCCCGCGCGACGAGATCGACCTCTATGTGCGCCGCGCCCTCGTCAACAACAACCTCAGCCGCCTGCGCCGCCGCCGGGTCGCCCACCTGCTCGTCCCGGTGCTGCCGGAGCCCGCCCGGCACCGGGACGCGGGCCACGCCGAGCACGTCGAGGAACGGGCCGTGCTCTTCGAGGCGTTAGCCGATCTGAGCGACCGCCAGCGCACCGTGATGGTCCTGCGGTACTGGGACGACCTGACCGAGCAGGAGATCGCCGACGTCCTCCAGTGCTCGCTCGGCACGGTGAAGACCCACGCCCGGCGCGGCCTCGCCGCCCTGCGCGCCCACCCCCGGCTCGCCTCCGCCGCCCCGCCCCTGCCGGGCCCGCCCCTCCGCACCCCCTACGGAGCCCGCCCATGACCCCCGCACCCGACGCCGGGCCCGATGCCGCCGAGGCGTGGGACGACCTGCTCCGCGCCGAGTTCGCCCGCGCCGCCCACGACGTGACCCCGGGTCCCGCGCCCGTCGCCGCGGTCGTCCGCGAGGGCCGGGCCCGCCGCCGGCGCCGTACCGTCGCCCTCTCCTTCCTCGCCGTCCTCGGCGTCTCGGCCGCCGTCGCCGCCGGCACGGCCCTGACCGGCGACCCGCACCCCGCCGCCGGCCTCGCCGCCCCGCCGGCCCCGGTCACCACCGTCACGGCGACCGCGACCGCCACCGCGTCCGCCTCCGCTCCGTCCGCCTCCGACGCCCCTCCCTCGCCCTCCGTCCCCCGGAGCTCCGCCACCGGCGCGCAGGTCCCGGCCCCCGTGCGGACCGTGGCGGCGGGGGAGCGGGTGGCCGCCGCGCCGGGGTGGACAGTGTGGCTCACCGCCCGGGGCAAGCACTGGAAGGGCGGGGTGGACGGCCTCGAACAGTTCCGCAGCGTCACCGACGGCAACCTCGACCTGCGCACTCCCGGCCTCAGCCACCAGAGCGAGGGCACCTTCCACTCCGGCCTCTACTACGGCACCCGGGACGCCGGCCGGGTCGAGCTCGTGGACGCCCGTGGCCGGACCACCCCCGCGACCCTCCTCACGCTGCCGGGCAGCCCCGGCTGGGGCGTCTGGTACGCCGTCGCCCCCGACGAGACCGCGGCGGGAGCCCGTCTCCGCGACCGGGCGGGCCGCCTCCTGTCGGAGCTGCCGGCGGTCTGACCTGCGCAGGCGCCCGGGCAGGGAACCCCCGCCCCCGCGAACCCGTCCACTCGGATGGGAAGATCGCGGGGGCGGCCGCCCGTGTGCGTCCGCGCCCCGGGGGAAGTCGCACGCTGCGTCGCGTAGCGGCTACGCCACGCCTCGTGCACGTGCATCTGCTCATGCATCCGCATATGAACGCAGCTATGATCCGGGGAAGTTGACACCTGTACCAAGCAACTCGGGGAGCTACCAGTGCACCACGCGCACCACGCGTACAACGGCATGGCGGCCACGGAGCTGCGGGGCGTCGTCTGGCAGAAGAGCAGGCACAGCAACTCCCAGGGTTCCTGCGTGGAGTTCGCCAAACTGCCGGGGGGAAACGTTGCCGTGCGCAACTCCCGCCACCCGGACGGGCCCGCGCTCGTCTACACGCCGGCCGAGATCGAGGCGCTGCTGCTGGGTGTCAAGGACGGGGAGTTCGACCACCTGGTCTGACGGCCCGGCCCACGGACAGCGAGAAGGCCCCGGCGGTGACCGCCGGGGCCTTTCTCCTCGTACGCACGTTTCTCCGCGTACACAAGGTGCCGTCGTACGCAGGGGGCGGGCGCGCCTACTCCTCCGGGCCGACCCGGAACAGCGCCCACACCACCTTGCCCTGGAGCCGCCCGGCCAGCGGGTGCCAGCCCCAGCTGTCGCTGAAGGACTCGACCAGGAACAGGCCCCGGCCCGACTCGGCGGAGAAGTCCTCCTCGCCGCCGCGCGCCTCCGGGCTCGCCCCGCTGGGGTCGCGCACCGCGCACACCAGACGGGACGCCCAGCGCATCAGGTGCAGCCGCACCGGCGGGCCCTGCGCCTCGTCGGGACCGCCGCCGTCCGGCACGGCGTGCCGCAGCGCGTTGGTCACCAGCTCCGAGACCACCAGGGCCACGTCGTCGAAACGGTCGCCCAGGTCCCAGCTGTCGAGCGTCTGGCTGGTGAACTTCCGGGCCCCGCGCACGGCTTCGTACCGAGGCGGCAGGGCGCAGGAGGCGGAGGTGGAGACGGCGCCGGGATCGATCGGCGGGAGACCCTGCCGTAAAGGCTCGAGCACGGTCGATCCATTCGTCCCCATGCGAGGCACTCCCGGGAATCGCGGTGGTGGTGCGACAACGGTGCAAACAGTGCGAAACATTGCGACAACACGACAACGCGAACGAGTACGCGGCTGCGCGGGGTCCATGGTTCCGAATGCGCCCACGGGATGCAAGGGCAGATGCACGTGCACGCGGCCGCCGGATGCCGGACCTGTCCGACCCTGTGGTGAATCTGTGGAAATCTTCTTGACGCGGGCGTGTCCGACCCTCGTCCGGATCTCACCCCTCTGCCTCCCCTTCCGTAACCAGATGTGTACGCGCTGAAGCGTTTGGTGGCAGAATCCGGGGCTCGACGGGGGCTCGTCACCGTGAAGGGAAGGCTGGAGCCGTGACCGCAGGCGAAATGAACGGAGCGGGCGGGAGCGTCGTCCGGCGCATCCTCCTGGGCTCCCAGTTGAGGCGCCTGCGCGAATCGAGGGGCATCACCCGCGAGGCCGCCGGCTACTCGATCCGCGCCTCCGAATCCAAGATCAGCCGCATGGAGTTGGGAAGGGTGAGCTTCAAGGCCCGGGACATAGAGGATCTGCTCACTCTCTACGGCGTCACCGAGGAGACCGAGCGCGGCGCGCTCCTGGGTCTCGCCCGCGAGGCCAACCTCGCCGGCTGGTGGCACAGCTTCGGCGACGTCCTGCCGGGCTGGTTCCAGACGTACATCGGCCTGGAGGCCGCCGCCTCCCTCATTCGCGTCTACGAAGTCCAGTTCGTGCACGGCCTGTTGCAGACGGAGGAGTACGCCCACGCGGTCGTCTCCCGGGGCATGCCCGGCGCCTCGCAGGCCGAGATCGACCGCCGCGTCGCCCTCCGCGTCGAGCGCCAGAAGGTCCTCGTCTCCGAGCGCGCCCCGCACTTCCACGTCGTCCTCGACGAGGCCGCGCTCCGCCGCCCGTACGGCGACCGGGCCGTCATGCGCGGCCAGTTGAAGCACCTCATCGAGATCTCCGAGCACCCCGGGGTGACCCTCCAGGTGATGCCCTTCAGCTTCGGCGGGCACGCCGGCGAGAGCGGCTCCTTCACCATGCTCAGCTTCCCCGAGTCCGACCTCTCCGACGTCGTCTACCTGGAGCAGCTCACCGGCGCCCTCTACCTCGACAAGCGCGAGGAGGTCGCCCAGTACGCCGCCGTGATGGAGAAGCTCGCGAAGGACAGTCCGGATCCGGCCGAAAGCCGTGATCTTCTCCGTGGACTCCTCCAACTCTCCTGAGACATCAGTACGATGACGGCGCATCAGTAGCCCCGGCGACCGGGCGCCCGCGCGCTCCCGGCCGACCGGCAGCCGGCAGAGGGGTCCATACGTCCATGTCGCACTTCACCGACCTGGCCCACCAGTTCATCGACGGCGAGTGGAAGCCGGGCAGCGGCTCCTGGGACATCATCGACTTCAACCCGTACACCGGGGAGAAGCTCGCCTCGATCACGGTGGCCACCGCCGAGGAGGTCGACCGGGCCTACCGGGCCGCCGAGCGCGCCCAGGCCGCCTGGGCCGACACCAACCCCTACGCCCGCCGGCTGGTCTTCGAGCGCGCCCTGCGGATCGTCGAGGACCGCGAGGACGAGATAGCCGAGACGATCGTCGCCGAGCTCGGCGGCACCCGCCTCAAGGCCGCCTTCGAGCTGCACCTCGCCAAGGAGTTCCTGCGCGAGGCGATCCAGCTGGCGCTGCGCCCCGAGGGCCGCATCCTGCCGTCGCCGGTCGACGGCAAGGAGAACCGCGTCTACCGCCTCCCGGTCGGCGTCGTCGGCGTCATCTCCCCCTTCAACTTCCCCTTCCTCCTCTCCATCAAGTCGGTCGCCCCGGCGCTCGCGCTGGGCAACGCGGTCGTCCTCAAGCCGCACCAGAACACCCCGGTCTGCGGCGGCACCCTGGTCGCGAAGATCCTGGAGGACGCGGGCCTGCCCGCCGGCCTGCTCAACGTCGTCGTCACCGACATCGCCGAGATCGGCGACGCGCTGCTGACCCACCCGGTCCCGAAGGTCATCTCCTTCACCGGCTCCGACAAGGTCGGCCGCCACGTCGCCACCGTCTGCGCCCAGAACTTCAAGCACGCCGTCCTCGAACTCGGCGGCAACAGCGCCCTGATCGTCCTCGACGACGCCGACCTGGACTACGCGGTCGACGCCGCCGTCTTCAGCCGCTTCGTCCACCAGGGCCAGGTCTGCATGGCCGCCAACCGCATCCTGGTCGACCGCCGGCTGGAGGCCGAGTTCACCGAGAAGTTCGTGGCCAAGGTGAAGACCCTGCGGGTCGGCGACCCGGCCGACCCCGGCACCCACATCGGCCCGCTCATCAACTCCCAGCAGGCCGAGTCGGTCTCCGGCGTCGTCGAGCAGGCCGTGGCGGGCGGCGCCACCGCGCTGCTGCACGGCACGGTCGAGGGCAACCTCGTCTCCCCGTCCGTGCTGACCGGCGTCCCGGCCGACGCCCCCGTCCTCAGCCAGGAGATCTTCGGCCCGGTGGCCCTGATCATCCCCTTCGACGGCGAGGACGAGGCCGTGCGGATCGCCAACGACACCCCGTACGGGCTCAGCGGCGCCGTCCACACCGCCGACGTCGAGCGGGGCGTCCGGGTGGCGAAGCGGATCCACACCGGCATGATCCACATCAACGACGGCACCGTGCACGACGAGCCGATCGTCCCCTTCGGCGGCGAGAAGCACTCGGGCATCGGGCGGCTCAACGGCGACGCGATGGTGGACGCCTTCACCACCCAGAAGTGGATCTCCATCCAGCACGGCCGGAGCCGGTTCCCCTTCTAGGACCGGATCTGTCCTACTTCCTTCGTAGTGTGGGGGGGGGGGCGGGCCCGCCCCCCCGCGCCCCCCCCGCAAAAGGCGCCCAAAGTGTGGGGGTGTTTGGGCGGGGGGGGCCCCCGCCGGCCCCCGC
>NZ_JBHYKM010000014.1:86389-92039 GCF_042741435.1 Streptomyces sp. NPDC058955
CCTCCGTGTATCACCAACCAGCGCGCGCGGCGCGGTGTCGCTTTCTTGGACGGTTTGGGTCCTAGTTCCTTGTTTGTGGGGGTGCCGCCCGGTACCCCCCGGGGCGGAACCCGTACGGAAGGCGGACATCATGGTGGCTCTTGTTCCCGCGGAGGCTCCCGGCGACGAGCGCGGCGCGTTCCTCAACTTCGTGGAGGCCCAGCGCGCGGCCCTCCGCCGGGCGCTCCTCGGCCTCACCGAGGAGCAGGCGGCCAGTCGTCCCAGCGCGAGCGAGCTGAGCCTCTCCGGCCTGGTCAAGCACGTGGCCGAGGTGGAGCTGAACTGGCTCCGGCTGGCGCAGGAGAAGCCCAACGAGCGGCAGCGGTCCGAGGGGACCTGGCACGAGGCGTTCGTGCTCGTCGACGGGGAGGGGATCTCCGACGTCCTGGCCTTCTGGGACGGGGTCGCCCGGGAGACCGAGGAGTTCGTGCGGACGGTGCCCAGCCTGGACGACACCTTCCCGCTGCCGCCCGCGCCCTGGTTCCCCGCGGACGGGCGGGTGTCGGTCCGCTGGATGCTGCTGCACCTGGTGCAGGAGATGGGGCGGCACGCCGGGCACGCGGACGTGATCCGCGAATCCCTCGACGGCAAGGGCTCCTTCGAGCTGATCGCCCTGGAACGCGAGAAGTAGCGGGAAATTTCCCCCGGGCGGGAACCCGGAGGCGGTGAGCGGTGTACCAGGAGCAGACGGTTCACCGCGAACCGCCCGACGGACAGGGGGAAGTCCGATGCGCGTTCCCGTTTCCCGGGCGCCGGCTCCGCTCCGCGCGCTCCTGGCACTGCTGCTCGCCTGGCTGCTGGCCGCCTGCACGGAAGGGCCGGAGCCGGCACCGCGCGCCGAGAAGCCCGCAGACGACGGGGTGTTCGGCGCCCCGCCGAGGATCGGGGACGGCGCCGGGCTGCCCGGGTGGGCGTCCGGCCTCGGCTTCGCCGCCGACGGCAGCGGCTTCGCGCTCCTCGCCGACTGCGTGAGCGACCCGGCCCGGCCGGAGAACGGCTTCTGCCGCCAGTGGGTCGCGGTGCTCGACCCGGGCGCCGACCGGTGGCAGCGGCGCGCCTCCCCGCTGCCCGAACTGCGGGGTACGGAAGGGGTGTCGGCGCAGTTGTGGGTGCTGGGCCCGGGCCGCGCCCTGATCGAGGACGGCGGCGTCGAGGAGCCGCTGCGGGGCTGGTTCACGACGGACGGCGGGCGGAGTTGGCGGGGCGTCGATCCCCGCCCGGCCGGCCGGACCCCGGACATACCCGTGGGCGCGGCGCTCACCGCCGAGTGCGTGGACCCGACCGCCCCGCCGGAGTCGTGTCCCCGGGAGCGGCTGATGGCGCTCTCGCCCCGGGACGGGCGGCGGCGGGAGCTGGTGACGCAGCCGCCGCTGGGGGCGCATCCCCGGCCGGCGGCGGTCGCGGAGCCGGACGGCTCCTGGTGGGTGTCGGGTGTGGTCCCGGGGACCACGCGGTCGGCGGTCGCCGTCTCCCGGGACCGGGGCCGCAGCTGGTCGGTGAGCCGGCTGCCGAGCCCGACCGACGCCCCGGCCCGGCACACGTCGGTGGTGGTGGGTCCGGACGCCGTGTACGCGGCGGAGATGGGCGAGCTGAAGGGCGGTGAGCCGGTGAAGAACCCGCTGCGGGCGCTGCACCGCTCCCGGGACGGGGGCAGGACCTGGCAGCGGATGTGGACCACGGGCCCGGAGAAGGAGCCGCGCTCGCTGGAGGGGCTTCCGGTGCCGGGCCCCGGCGGCCGGGTCGAGCTCGCCGCCCAGTGGTCCGGCTACCGGAGTCTGGACGGCGGCCGGACCTTCCGGGAGCTGGACGACGGCACCTCGTACGTGCGCCGCACCGGCGCGGGCCTGCTGCGGGAGGGCTCCCGCTGCCGGTACGAGCTGACGCGGGACGGCGTCCGCTGGTCGGAGTTCCTGCTGGCCTGCGGGGAGGAGGCCGGCTAGTGGTGGAAGGAGGTCGCCGCGTCCTTGTCGTGGGTGAAGGGGCGGGGCTGGCGGCGGAGTTCGGGGAGCAGCCGGTGCAGGTCCTCGACGAGGAGGCTCGCGAGGTCGGCGGAGAAGCCGTTGCGGCAGACGATCCGCAGGACGGACAGGTCCTCGCGGTGGGCGGGGAAGGTGTAGGCGGGGACGAGCCAGCCGTGTTCGCGGAGCCGGCGGGACACGTCGAAGACGTCGTACGCGGTGACGTCGGGGGCGGTGGTGAAGGCGAAGACGGGCAGCTGGTCGCCTCGGGTGAGGAGGCGGAAGTCGCCCATGGCCTCGATGCGTTCGGCGAGGCCGCGGGCGACGTCCCGGCTGGTCTGCTGGACGGCCCGGTAGCCCTCCCGGCCGAGCCGGAGGAAGGTGTAGTACTGGGCGACGACCTGGGCGCCGGGGCGGGAGAAGTTGAGGGCGAAGGTCGGCATGTCGCCGCCGAGGTAGTTGACCCGGAAGACCAGCTCCTCGGGGAGTTCCTCGGCGCTCCGCCACAGGGCCCAGCCGACGCCGGGGTAGACGAGGCCGTACTTGTGGCCGGAGGTGTTGATCGAGGAGACGCGGGGGAGGCGGAAGTCCCACTCCAGGTCCTCGTCGAGGAAGGGGGCGACCATGGCGCCGGAGGCGCCGTCGACGTGGACGGGGATGTCCAGGCCGGTGCGGGCCTGCAGGTCGTCGAGGGCGGCGCAGATCTCGGCGACGGGCTCGTAGGAGCCGTCGAAGGTGGAGCCGAGGACGGCGACGACGCCGATGGTGTTCTCGTCGCACAGGGCGGCGGCGGAGGCGGCGTCGAGGTGGTAGCGGTCGCCCTCCATGGGGACGAGGCGGGGCTCGACCTCCCAGAAGTTGCAGAACTTCTCCCAGCAGACCTGCACGTTGACGCCCATCACCAGGTTGGGGCGGGCGGCGGCCGGATAGCGGTCGGCGTTCCGCTTGGCCCAGCGGCGCTTGAGGGCCATGCCGGCGAGCATGCACGCCTCACTGGAGCCGGTGGTGGAGCAGCCGACGGCGGCGGCCGGGTCGGGGGCGTGCCAGAGGTCGGCGAGCATGGCGACGCAGCGGCGTTCGAGTTCGGCGGTGCGCGGGTACTCGTCCTTGTCGATCATGTTCTTGTCGCGGCACTCGCCCATGAGGATCCCGGCCTGGGGCTCCATCCAGGTGGTGACGAAGGTGGCTAGGTTGAGCCGGGAGTTCCCGTCCAGCATCAGCTCGTCGCGGACGAGCTGGTAGGCGCTGGACGGCGGGAGCGGCCCGTCGGGCATCCGGTGCCGGGGCGGCGCCTCGGTCATTCCGCCGACCGGGTCGGCCTCGCCGTAGAAGGGGTTCAGGGCGAGCCGGCGGAAGGGCTCGGAGTCGGTGTCGTCGGTTCCCTTGTGGAGGGGGGCCATCGGTGCTCCTTCTGCGGCGGTGGTCGGGGTCAGCGGAGGGACTTGCCCTGGTGGTCGAGTTCGAGCTGGGGGCGGCCGGTGACGACCAGCCAGGCGGGCAGGGTGGCCAGGCAGAGCAGCGAGAGCATCGCGGGGGAGGATGCGAGGACGGCGGCGATGAAGAGGCTCACCCAGCCCTGCCGGGTGGTCGCGAGGAGGACGCCGAGGACGGCGGAGGAGACGGCGACCGCCGGGTGGATCTCCGGGACGAGGGCCTGGGCGACCAGGCCGAAGGCGGCGCCGAGGAAGACCGCGGGGAAGACCCGGCCGCCGCGGAAGCCGCAGGCGGCGGCGACCAGCAGGGCGGCGAGCTTGACGACGGCCATCCGGGCCAGTTCGCCGGAGGAGTACACCCCGATGGAGTCGACGAGCTCCTTGGTCTCGTGGAGGCCCTTGAAGAGGGTCAGGTGTCCGCCGAGGGCGCCGAGCAGGCCCAGCAGCAGTCCGCCGGCGGGCAGCATCAGCATGGGGTGCCGCAGCCGGCCGAAGGCCCGGTGGAGGTGGGGGAAGGCGTAGCAGCCGAGGAGGCCGAAGAGGGCGCCGAGGGTGGCGACGACGAGGGCGGCGAGCAGGTCCTCCCAGCCGGGGTCGGTCAGCGGCGGGAGGCCCATGGCGAAGCTGGGGTCGGAGAGGAGCTGGGTGGTCATCGCGCCGGCGCCGGCGGCGAGGAGCGGCGCGAAGAGCCGGTCCCACAGCGAGCCCCGGCCGGGCTGCCCGGTGAGCGCCTCGGAGAGGACCAGGGCGGCGGCGACGGGGGTGCCGAAGAGGGCGCCGAAGGTGCCGGCGATGGCGAGGGAGACCCAGAAGGCGCCCGGCACGTTCGGCGCGGCCCGCAGGCCCAGCCAGGCGGCCAGGGAGATCGCGGCGGCGATCGTCGGCTGCTCGGGGCCGAGGCTGACGCCGCCCGCGAGGGCGAGGGTGGAGGCGACGAGGAGGCCGGGCACCGCGAGGGGCGGCAGCGGTGGCCCGCCGAGCCCCTCGGAGGCCGGGTCGGGTCCGGCGTGCCCGGGCGCCTTCCAGACCACCAGGCCGACGGCGACGCCGGTGACGGTGAGGACGGTGATCATCCACAGCGAGGAGTACCGGCCGATGTCCAGGGCGTCGGGCACGGTCTCCCAGAGCACCGACTGGAGTTCCTCGGCGATCGTGCTGATGCCGAGGAAGAGCAGGGCCGATCCGACGCCCACCACGAGGGCGGGCAGCACCTGCGGGAGGAGGATCCGTACCGGGGTTTCGGCAGGGGCGGTCGCGTCATGATCGGTGGCCACCGCCCCACCATAAGTGAGCAAATGCCGCACAACACCTCGAAAGGCCGGGGCGTCCGGGCTTGCACCTCACGTCGCGTCAGGACCGAGGCTGACGGCGTACCGACAGAGAAAGGGCGGACGGCCACATGGGCTGCTCCGTGGGAAGGGTCGCCGGCTTCGCCGGGGTCACGGTGCGCACCCTGCACCACTACGACGCGATCGGACTGCTCTCCCCGAGCGGGCGCAGCGCGGCGGGCCACCGCCGCTACGACGACGCGGACCTCGACCGGCTCCAGCAGATCCTGTTCTACCGGGAGCTCGGCTTCCCCCTCGAAGAGGTCGCCGTCCTCCTCGACGACCCGCACGCCGACCCGCGGGAGCACCTGCGGCGGCAGCACGCCCTGCTGACCGCGCGGATCGGCGAGCTCCGGAGGATGGCGGCGGCCGTCGAGCACGCCATGGAGGCGAAGAAGATGGGCATCGACCTCACGCCCGAGGAGAAGTTCGAGGTCTTCGGGGACAAGGACCCCGAGCGGTACGCGGAGGAGTCCGCGCGCCGCTGGGGCGGCACCCACTCGCACGCGGAGGCGCAGGCCAGGGCCGCCGCCTACACCAAGGAGGAGTGGCAGCGGATGAAGGACGAGGTGGACGCCTGGGGCGCCGCCTACGCGGCCCTGATGGACCGCGGCCTGGGCCCGGAGACGGCGGAGGCGGTGGACCTCGCCGAGGCCCACCGCCGCCACCTCACCACCTGGTTCTTCGACTGCCACCCGGCGACCCACGTCCGGATCGCCGAGACGTACCTGGCGGACGAGAACTTCCACGCCTTCTACGCCTCGATCCACGAGGGCCTGCCCGAGCACCTCGTCGCCGCCGTCCGGGCGAACGCCCGCCGCGCGGGGGCCGCGGCCCGCTGACGCCCGGCGGGGGGGGGGGGGGGGGGCCCGGCCGCCCCCGCGCCCCCCCC